>CASDQF010000051.1 GCA_949282845.1 uncultured Alphaproteobacteria bacterium
ACAGGAACCTCTGTTGGAGCCGCCATAACTGTTGTTGCAACCCCTCCCCAAAAAGCAACAAAAAATAAAAGTATCTTTTTCATTTTTTCTCCTTAATTTAAAGAAACTATTTTAGTTAAGAACTCTTTTAAAAATGAAGTCAAGCAAAACTGCTTTTCTTCACTGCTATACCATATCGGTTTTAAAGTATCCTCTTCCTTAAGAGTGGGCAATTCTAAAGCTATTTTATATGGTAATCGCCTTAGTAAAATCGCTTCCAATCGCGCAACTGTTATATTCTCAGGTATTGGCTGACGCCAATATGTTTCATAGCGCTCATAAGCATGTCTCAAAAATGATTTAAAAGCCCCCTTATGAAACAATCTATGCTGTTCCCAAACAACAACCACTGCCAAGCAAAACAAAATAGCCGCCATTTGTACGAGGGAAGCATTTACAAAATAAAGTGCTGCACCGCATATTCCCCATAAAAACCAACCCATATAACGATAAGAAGCCGTTAAAATAAACAATTGATGCTTCTCTTCTTTAAGCAAACGAGAAGATAAATGCTGATTTAAAAACTTTTTAACAGAAAGTGTATTGAGTGCAACTATTTCTTTTCGTCCAGAAAAAATATACCGTATACACATTTTTTCTAAAAACGTTAAACGTCCCTTACCATGTGCTTTAAGAAAAACAATCTCTTTTTTCTTAGCTTGAACTTTTAAATATCCTTTATTCGCTATTCCGATAATTAAGCTTAAAAAAGAAGCTGCATCGACTTTCTTATATAAAGAGAAACGCATTAAAATTGGCTGATAAGAAAGACGCGGACTCATTTTATTTTGATATTTCTTTTCTAAAATGTCTGTTTTCGAAAAACGTGTCTGCAAATGGTAATAAAGCCAAATCACAAAAACTCCAACACAAGCAATCCAATACTCAAACCATTCAAAGATTAAATCAAATAATTGTTCTGTAAAAGTTGGCTTTTCAAATGTTCCTTTTTCCGTCCAAATTTCTATACGAACATCTGTATGAGCTGGCAAAATACCTTTCAACTTAAAAACAACATTTCCCTCTTCATCTTGTAAAAAACTACCTATATTGGGTGCTGTTTGATTATTCAATCCGAAAAAAACTCTTGCCCCTGCAATCGGCGTCATTTTCGGAAGGTTCATCCAAATGACCAATCTCTCCGTTAAATAGGGTAAAGACCGTCCTATTAAGCTCAGAAAAATTTGATTTTGACTAACATCAAAGAAAACAGTATCGGAAAGTTGATATGAAATCTGATAAGTATGAACGCCCGGCGTCATCGCCGTACTTTCAGTAAATGTTAAAAACTCCTCACCTGTCTCAGGATGACGAGAAATTAAAAAAGGAACTTGCTGTCCATTATGTCTTGCCTCTATAAACGACCGCTCAAAAGAATAAGATCTTCCTAATTTATCTTTACCATTTATTTCATACTGTCGCGTAAAAGCCTCAACCGCCTCTCCTTCCGGAACGATCAGCTGAATATCTTCTCGAACCAAAGCAGTCCCATCTGTTAAAACTTGAACAGAAATTAAAAAATAAGGAATATGCAAAACGTTCGGAACCGACATACTTTCTGCAAAAGGCAAAGAAATTTGAACTTGAGGAAGTTCAGGACGCCATGAGGGCTGAACAGGGATAAATTCCGGCTTTTGAGATACTTTAGAACCCACTGTCGGACCGAAAAAAACAATTGGTTCCCCCGTATAGTTTTGTATTTGCTGCTGTTTATCTCTTTGTTTTAAAGATAGAAAAGATTCCGGCGATTGAGCCATTGCCGTGCCAATCATTACTATAAAACAAAAGATAATCCCAAAAATTCTTTTCAAAGCCTTCTCCCTATAACAGAGTTATACCACACATCCAAAGAACCTTAAAGAACTTTTTCCGGATAGGAACACAAATCTCGCACAGGACAACTTACACATTTCGGATGAACGGCTTTACAAATATATCGTCCGAACAAAACAAGTAAATGTTGTGCAACTGGCTTAAACTCTTCAGGAACAACCTTACTAAGTCCCTCTTCAACTTCCAGTGGCGTGTCCCCCAAAGCTATCTTCAAACGATTTGATACACGAAAAACATGTGTATCTACCGCGATTAAAGGATAATTATAGGCCACATTTAAAAAAACATTTGCTGTTTTCCGTCCAACACCCGGCAGCTTTTGCAACTCAACTAAATCTTTTGGAAATTGCCCATGATAATCTCGTAACAAAACTTCCGTCATGCGTATAATGTTACGTGCTTTATTATTATAATAATTTAAACTTTTTACATATTCTCGAAGTCCTTCCTCTCCTAACGCTAACATTGCTTCAGGCGTTTGAACATTTTTAAAAAGAGGCTCTGTTGCTTTATTCACGCCTTTATCAGTCGCTTGAGCTGATAAAATAATTGAAACCATCAATGTATAGGGATTAATAAACTCTAACTCACATTTCGGTTCAGGAAATTCTTTCAATAATCGTTCAAATAAAATTTTTATTTCAGCTTTCTTCATTTTCGTGTATCCTTTATAATAAGTTATCTTTTTTCCTTAACTATTTTGTTTTTGTATGCTATGTTATAATAGAAGAAAAAGAAAGTAAAAAAATGAAACAATGGGCGAGTTCTTTACTTTATTGCCTTTTATGTATTCTCGGTATTTTACTGAGTTCTTTTTTGCTGTCTAGGATTTTAGACGAATGGACTTACAGAATTGTTTTAAAAACTGCCCTTTTTACAATCTCAGCTATCAGCTTATTCCTTTGTTTATGGTTTAAACAAGAAAAACCTTTTTTCCTTCTCTTCTTAACGATGTTTGCCTACTTATTGATTGATTACTTTTCAACTCATCAATATGACAACAATTATTACACCTTAGTTGCCTATCCTTTGATGTGTATTTTATACCCCATCAATTTATGCTTACTAACAGACGTCAAAACAAATGATTTATTTCTAAAGTCATTTATTCGTAAAACAATTATTTTGTTAATAGAGTTTTTCTGTATTTACTTCTTAACTTACTTTTTACCTTCTCTTCTCGGAGATAGGTTAAATCTTATTTTCCAAATGAACGTTTCAAAAATACTTAATTTTTCTTTTGGCCTTTTCCCTTCCAAATTAATCATGCCGCCAATTAGTTTCCTTATTTTTATCGGCTATTTCACAATCTGTGCCTGGCGTTTCAAAAAAGCGATGGATTATATTCATACAGCTTTTCTGAGCGTTTTTATTTTAACTTTCGTTTCTTTTTACTTTATCTCTGATAGCATGATCCCAACAATACTTTTCCTCAGTGCAACCGGTTGCGTTTTATTAGCGTTGCTGCAAACATCTCATACTATGGCTTTTTTGGATGAATTAACAAACATTCCGGGAAGAAGAGCACTGATGAATACCCTTCGTCAACTAGAAAATCAAAATTATACTTTCGCGATGATAGATATTGATTTCTTTAAACGATTAAACGATTCCTATGGACATGAAGTAGGAGACCAAGGATTACGTATGATTTCTGCTCGTCTAACACAACATGTCCGCTCCGGACATTTATTTCGATACGGCGGAGAAGAATTTGTTTTACTTTACCCACATAAACGTTTAGAAGAAGTTTTAGATGAAATTGAAGAAACACGTGAACTTATCTCAACTTCAGATTTTTTGCTCCGTCCTAAAAAGCGGATTCATTTAAATACTTTAGAAAAATATCCTTATATGGCTTCTATAAAAATCACTCTCAGCGTAGGTGTCAGCGAAAAAACAGATAATGAAACTGGTGACGATGTCATGAATATCGCAGATCAAGCGCTTTATAAAGCTAAACAAACAGGTCGTAATAAAACTGTGTATAATAAAAATGGTAAATTTTATGAATTATTTTGAATTCTTTTCAATTAAATAATTCGTCGCATCTTTAGCACTCATTGGTTTTCCCAAGAAAAAACCTTGCGTCAGGTCACAGCCCAACTCTTTCAAAAGAGTTAACTGCTCAGCATTTTCAACACCTTCCGCTATGACATCCATCCCTAAAATATGTCCTAAACTGATAATTGCTTTAACGATCTCAGCATTCTCTTTAACATGATTCATATCTTTAACGAAAGATCTGTCTACTTTTAATTTATCTATTGGAAAACGTCTTAAATAACTTAAAGAGGAATACCCCGTCCCAAAATCATCTATAGCAATTCGAACACCTAAAGCTGAAATTTCTCGTAAAATTTTATTAGCCTCTTGAGCATCTCGCATCAATAACGACTCTGTCAACTCTAATTCTAACGCATCTGGACGAACTTTAGTCACAGATAAAGTTTTCTTAATCGTTTTCACAAGATTCTTATCTTCAAACTGAGCCGAAGATAAATTGACGGCCATTGTCATACCTGGATATCCACACTCTTCCCATTTTTTCTGTTGAGTTAAGGCTTCTCGAAGAACAAACTCATATAAAGGAGTAATAAGTCCCGTATCCTCTGCTACTGAAATGAACATGTTAGGTGGTATAAGACCTCTATCCGGATGCTGCCAACGAACTAAAGCTTCCCAACCAATAACTCGACCGCTATCAATTTCAATTTGAGGTTGATAATTTAAAAAGAACTCATGATTATTTAAAGCTTTACGCATATCTCTTTCTAAAGAAAGGCGCTCTTCCATTTCTAAGTTCATTTGCGGAGCAAAATAAAAATATGTATTTTGACCGCTTCCTTTAGCTTTAAATAAAGCCATATCTGCATAGTTGACTAATTTTTCTGCCGTTGTTGCATCATTTGGAAATAAAGAAATTCCGACACAGCAACCACAATTAACCTCTGTTTCTTGAATACGTAACGGCTGTTGGATTGTTCGTATCATCTGATGAGCTTTAACACTTGCCACATCTGGACTTTCTAAATCACGCAATAAGATTCCATATTCATCCCCATCAATCCGAGCAACCAAATCTTTAGAAGAAACACAAGAAACTATTCTATCTCCCATTGTTTTCAAAATTTGATCACCCATAGGATGTCCTAAAGTATCATTAAACCGATTAAAACTAGATAAATCCAAAAGCATAACAGCAAAAGTTTCATTCCGACGAGCCGCACGAACGACAGCTTGGCGCAATTTCTCATGAAATAAAGATCTATTAGGCAATCCCGTCAATTGATCATAATTTGATAGGTGTAAAACCTTTCCTTCCGCCTTTCGCCGAGCAGTTAAATCATCATTTACAACAACATAATTTTTAACATGCCCTTCTTTATCTAAAATAGGCGTAATCATTTGCTCAATAGTCATTAAAGAGCCATCTTTTTTACGATCAATAACCTCAGCTCGCCAACAACGCCCCGATTTAATGGTTCGCCACATTTTTTGATAAAAATCGGGTGGTTGATTCCCGGAATATAAAAAATCAGGCATACGACCAATAACTTGCTCAAGTGTATAACCGCTCAAGCGAGCAAAAGCATCATTTGCCCAAATAATTTTACCATGCGCATCTGTAATAAAAACCGCATTCATGGCTGAAGAAATAGCAGTTCCCAACAAACGCAATGCATTTTGATCTTCTGCTATTTGCAAAATCATTCCTAATCGTAAAGCGATATTTTCCAACCGATTAAGCTGAGCATGGTTCAAATATTCAACAGGAGCTAAAATAGTTAAAATGCCTCCAACACTTTTTTTAGACAAAAAAGGAAAGGCCATTATTTTATAAAGAGCACCTTCTTCATCATGGACATCATCTGATTGAACTTCCATTTTTTCACAAGCATAAACAGCTGGATGAATTATACTCTCTTGTTTCGTATAAAATGTTCCTTTTGGTGCCATAGAGGCTAAAGGTCCCCAAGAAGATAAAACAACAACACCCTTCTCTTCATGATCATAACGGCCGACCCATAAAAGAGGGAACGGGAAAACTGTTGCCAGTTGCTCTACAATAAAAGGAGCGACATTCTCTAAATTTTCTCCGATTAAAACTCGACGTAAAATTACATTTGCCAAAGTTTCCAACCGCTCATGAAAAAAACGCGCACTGTCATCTTTAATCACACAATCGTAAAATTGACGGTTTTCTTTTTTAAAGGGAACGATAAAAACATCAACCGGGAAAGAAAGGCCATTTTTCTTAATGCCTTTTTTATAAAGCGACTCGACTTTTCCATTCAGTAATTCAAAAACAAGTCCTTCTTGATTAGACCAATTTTGACCGGAAGGAGGTAATAGCTCAATAATTGGACGACCTAAAAGCTCTTCTTCATCATAGCCGAATAAAGCGGCAGCAGCAGGATTGACTTTTACCATAATACCAGCTTCGTCAATCACAATAACAGCATCCGAAACATCCCTTATTTTTTTGGCCACTGTTTACTCTCCTCTCAGCTTATTTGCTAATTTAGCAAATTTTAAAAAACTTTTAAAGTAAAACATGGTGTTTTGTCCAAAAAAAGCTGTTATCCCTTAAACTCATTGACAAAACACGATTTTTTTGCTATCCTAAAAATAAAGGAGGAACGAGATGAATACCCCTTACACGACATATCGATGCCTTTATTTAAAACAGCTCGAAGATACTTTCTTTAAATATTCCCGTGAAAAAGCTTCCTTTGATGAAGAAGAATACTCTTTATTCAATATGATTCGTCAAATCATTCTTGACAATAAAGAAAAAACAAATCCCCAAAATATTGCAGGCTTGCTTCATCGCCACTCTAATCCTCGCGGTGTCGTGAATCACGTTGCAATGACACATGATAAAAATGGCGAGAAAATACCTTATACCTTAATAACAATGGCTATTGAATTAAAAGCCTATCAGCTTTTAAGTGTTTTTATGCCCTACCTTAATCAATTCCAAAAAGATTTATTATTAATGACCGAAGGAACAAAAGAAGAAAGTTTTGCTTGCTTTCAACCCATGGATATTGCTCGAAGACTGATCAATGAAGGCGCAAATCCTCATGGAATCGTAGAAGTTGATGTTCCTCAAAGAGGAAATAAGAAACTTTTAAAAAAAGGAAAAAATACGCCTTTTATGTTCTTCTTTGAACGTCATGAACAACCACCTCACAAAAATCACTTTATAGACTTTAAAATCCCTTATCCGGATAAAGATTTCCCTCCTTTTGCTGACTTTTATTCTCGACCGCATAAAAAAGAAGACAAGACTTTTTTTACACACAAAAATGAAGATGGTGAAACACTTTTTTCTTTAATGATAAAATATCAACGTTTTAAGCAAGCAATACTTTTATTAGATTTTTTAAAAGAAAATCCAACCGTTGCGGATTTTCATCGAGCTCTTAATTTTCCACAAGTCGAAAAACATTTCAAAACACACTACGAACAAAACAAACGCTTTTTCCACTATTTTTACAACACAAATAAACAAGAATTTATTCGCGAAAAAAAACTTCAATCATGGGAAGAAAAAATTCGAGGAGCCGTTCAAATTGCAGAAAAATATGTCCAGAAAACAGAAGAAAAAAATAAACTTGAAAAACGAGTTGAACTGGCTCAAATTCGAGAAGAAGAACGGCGACAACGTCAACTTCGCTCCTTAACTTTAACACAAGGAGAATTAGATTTTTCACAAAAAGAAAAAACTTCTTCAGCTCCATTAGAACAAGGATTTCTTGATTTTTCTCCGAAAGAAAAAACTATTCCGGAAGAAAAGCATAAAACAGCTTTACATTATGCAACAACAGCTGCAGCACTCATCGTGGCAGGAAGTGTCGTAAACTCTTTACCTATAGCCTCTCCTGAACAACCTAAAAATATTGAACATCATTCTTTAAAACAAAAAATAGAACAAAAAGCTATTCAACAATTTTTACCGGGTTTTGAAAAAGATTAATTCTTTTTAGGCGCCAAAGACAAACCATTTTCAATTTTTTCATGCAACTCTTTTTCTAGTTTAGAAGTTAATTCTTGTTTCAAAGTTAAAGCATGTTCCCATTGAAAAACAGCTTCTCTTTTACGCCCGACACGCCAATACGCATCACCTAAATGAGCGTTAATTAAAGCATTTCCAGCTTGCAAATCAACAGCTTTTTCTAAAATTTCGACAGCTTTATCATAATCTCCTCGCAGGTAGTATGCCCATCCCAAACTGTCTAAAATGCTTCCTTCATAAGGAGCTTTTTCTGCCGCCTGACTCACCATAGCAAAAGCTTCATCCAATTTCTCACCTTTTTCCAGATAACTATATCCTAAATAATTCAAATATAAAGCATTATCAGGTTCTACGGCTATAGCTTTCAATAAAGCTTCTTCTGCGCTTGGCCAATCGTCGACTTCTTGATAACAAACAGCACTGGAAAAATATAAAGCCCCTATTCCTGTATCATCCTTTTTCGCATATTTCAGAGCTTTTTTATATTGTTCCAAGGCTTTTTCACACTGTCCATTTTGACGATAAACATCACCCAATGTCATGTTAAAAATAGGTATATCCGGATACAAGTTGATAACTTCTTCCAAATTACGAGCGGCTTCTTTTAGCTGTCCTTGACGAACAAAATTGACATTTTTCCGTATTTGAACAGATAAATAAATATCATCTTCAGGCTGAACTGTTTCATAAAGAGCATTAGCCTCAACAAATCGTGCTAAGTTTTCCAATAGTTCTCCTGTGAAAAATTTAGTTATAGATGAACTCGGATTTAAGTAAAGAGATAATTGAGCTAAGAAAAGAGCAGTTTCAGTGCTTCCAAGTTCGTTCACAGAACCAGCTACATCAAAAAAAACAAGCGCTACTCCTTGAGCCGGCGTTAGAACTCTTTCGTGACTTACAGAACGAGCCATCAACTCTCGAGAAACAAAACTTTCATCTCGCAGTGATTGATATAATTCAACAAAAAGAGCTTTATTTTTTAAGGCGCCCGTTCTTTCCTCAAAATTACGCATAATCAACAAACTTCGAATAGAACGTCCCTGCGGAATTTCAAGCATAGAATCAAAAGCTTTCGCTGCTTCTTGCGTCTCGCCTAAATAATCTAAAATTAATCCTCGATGCAAAAGATAAAGTGGCTTCAAAGCTTCTTCACCAAGCATTGGCTTTAACTCAGCCAATGCTGCTTTCTCATTATTTTGTGCTGCTTTCATCCAAGCTTTTAGTAAAGGTATTAAAAAAATTGCTTCACTTTTTGTTTTATCAGCTGACAGATATTTTTCCGCTTCTTTCCACTTTCCTTCTTTAGCGACTTGAGAAAAAAGAACCAAATTTGGGAGTAATTCATCAGGTTTCTCGACTAAAATATCTTTGGCATACGGTATAGCTCTTTCAACATCTCCGCCTAAAACAAATAATAAGTAAGAAGATGCTTTCAGTTCTGGATTGGTCGGATCTTTTTCAAGAGCTATTGCAAAATAATCTGCAGCAGCTTTAAAATCTCTTGATTGCTTAGCCATATTACCAGCTAAATAAGCGCCAAAAGCCGCGTCTGAAGGAACATCTCGAACCGGACGGCTTTTAAAAAAAGCCTCAATCTGAGCTTCTTGAATCTCTTCCGGCGTCAGAGCTGTCTCAGACTTCTTTTGCAATTTCTGAGGAAGTGAAAAGTAAACACAAGCTGATAAGAAAATGCTAATCAGCCCCCATAAAAAAACCGTTCTTTTTTTCATCTTTTTAAACACTTTTGTATTTTAGACTCGCAAATTAATTAAAACTGGGCTAAAGTATAAAAGAAAATAAATAGAAAATATAGTGTTTTTCATTATGAATACTAAAAAAGATATCTTAGAATGGTATTTAGAAGCTGGTGTCACAGAAACAATCGGCCTTTTACCTTTGAATCGTTTTAATCTCCCCCAAGAACGAGTTCTTTTAAAAAAAGAAATTCATGCGGATTCTCCAATTTTAACACCCCCTGCTCCACCGCCTGACAATTTGTTGAGCGATGCTTTAAACCGCGCATCAAGAGCTCAAAATGAAGAAGAATTACAAAAATTACTTAATGATTTTGAAGGATGTAGTTTGAAGAAAACAGCTAAAAATACTATCTTCGGCGAAGGAGTATCTCATCCGGAAGTCTTGTTCGTCGGAGAAGCACCCGGAGCCGATGAAGATCGGACCGGTCGTCCTTTCGTCGGGGTGAGCGGAAAATTATTAGATAAAATGATGTCTGCTGTTGGTCTGTCCAGAGAAAAAAACAGCTATATTACAAATATTATTCCCTGGCGTCCTCCCGGAAACAGAAGTCCCTCTACAGCAGAAGTTTCTTTATGTTTACCCTTTATACAAAGGCACATTGAACTTTTGGCTCCTAAAATCCTCGTCTTCGTAGGAGGTGTTGCTTTTAACGCATTACTCAGTCGTCCAGAAACAATTACTCGAGCGCGCGGAAATTGGTATAGCTATCAAACAACCGGATTAGCTGCTCCCATTCCCGCCATTGCTATCTTTCATCCTGCTTTTTTGTTAAGAAGCCCAGGGCAAAAGAAATTAGCTTGGAGAGATATGCTAACAATTGCAGAAAAATTAAATGAACTAAAGAAATAGTTCTATTTTAAAATCACTTCTTTTGTATGTTTTGTTTGTTTGAATTGGATAAAAAATACTCAATTAAGTATGGAATTTAATTGCCTCATAAATATAATCTTTGACTTAACTTTTTACGGTAAAATTTCTATTTTAGCATTAAAACTATTTTTATATGCCGACAAATGTTCTAGTCCTGTCTCTACCTGTCCTAGCTCTATCAAATTTTTATCAATAGAATCACCATGATTTTTATAAAAAAAACCCCAATTTCCCCAAGGAACATAAATAAACATTTTGCCAGCAGAGGCTATCATACCATGAGGTACATCATGCAATAAAAGAGGTTTAGAAAAGTAAGAGATTTTTTCTTTTCCCGCATAATCAACGAACTCAAAATTTGCCGGAAGCATTTTCAAAAATTGTTCTACGGCTAAGTTATCTGACATTCGTACAATAACTTCTTTCTGATTATCTAATGTCAGCTTAATTCTCGTTAGATGTTTATCCTGCATGTCTTTCCCATAAGATAATGAGCTAAAAAAAACAAAAATAATTAATAAAACTCCTATTTTTTTCATCAAATTATTCTTCGTAAATAGGTTTATAATTCTCGACATTTACTTCCTTAATTAAATTAATTGTTGTCATCGCATTAGCTAATCCAATATAAGGAATAGCTTGAATCATAGTGACAAGAAGTGTTTCTTTATCGTTTCCAGCCTTTATAGCTCCAACGATATGTGCGCTTAATTGTTTCTCGGCTCCTAAGGTTGTTAAAATAACCAACGATAATAACTCTCTTTTTTTAATATTCAGTCCCTTACGAGTATAGAAATCACCAAAACAAAAAGTAGTTAATGTATCCGGAACAACATTGTTATAATTTTGAGGAAGACTAGACATTGCCTTTTTAACTTCATCACCATATAGTTGCATTTGAATTGTATGCCCTCGTTCATATCTATTTTCCTCCGTCGTCGTCGAAGCATTTTCAAGTGGTAGTTTAATCCCCCTTTCTTTAGCCACCTCATTAAAAACACCAATCGCATTTAACGTTCTAGGAAACCCTATAAAGGGAGCACATTGATAAATTGCTTCTCGTATTTCAAGAGGAGTATTGCCAACGTTCAAAGCTGCATTTATATGAGCTTTCAGTTGAGGTAATGTTTGCATCGTTGTTAAAGCAACAATCGTTATTATTTCTCTGTCTTTAGCATTTAAGTTACCAGTATAAAAAACCTCTCCGAAAATATTTCTTTGCAAAATTTCCATAAATTCTGGATCAGTCAAATCAACTGTTCGTTCTGTTTGAAATAATTCTTTATAAGTTATATCTGCCTTTTCTGCTCGCGTCATTATTTTCTCCTCTGCTCGTATTTGATTTTGAAAAAGCAATAATCCTCCTAAAAAAATTAAAATAAATTTCCTCATCTATTCCCCATAAACTTAACTGTTTATATCAACTTAACTGATTTTATTTATTATGCTTAATATGTTATAAAAGTCTAATATTATTTTTACAACATTATAAATGAGATAAAATTAAAATAATTAAAAAAATCTGTTAACACAAAAATTTCTTGGATGAGAAATAAAAAATATCCTTTTAAAACTTAATACAAACTTTTATCCCACACATTGCAAATACTTAATGCAGATAGCATTTTCATCTTTTAAAGAATTCTTTTATCAGCTGATTTTTATAAATAAGTTTTATTATTTCTATTGATAAAAAATGAAAGATATGCTTAAAATAATTTAAACTTTTTTACTTATAGACACAAAGAACTCTATAGCGAACACCGGACGAACTGTGTGTATAATAAACATTTCCTCCTGTCGGATAAAACATTATTACCGTATCAGCATCTCCCGTTGTTGAAGTCCAAACGGCATTATTAAAACTTGAACTCCAAATTACTGGACAGATACCATCCCCTAAATATCCTTCATAATCTAATGTACCATCCCAATCTGGACACACTTCATAAATAGATGACAAATGCATACCATTTTCTGTACACGCTAAAGAAGCTTCTGCCCAAGAATAGCTATCACTACTGATACAAAAACGTCCATCATCAGATAGCTCCCCAGGGCAAGTCACTATTTTTTCACACACACCTTCTCGACATTTACCTTCTTGTCCATCTTCTGTCGTACACGGTGAAGCGTCCATTGACAGATAAGTCAATGTCGGACAAACATCCAAACTACCAGGTGTTAATTCATGACAAACTGGAACTGTTAAATCTGGACAACACTTCTCTGCTCGTTCATTATATGACTCTCCCTCATTACAATTCAGGCGACACGTCCCATCTCCTTGACAAGTCCCTTCACAAGTCGGAGTACATGTACGAGGCGTTATCGGATTTAATGAACAACTTTCTTCTGTTGAAGTCACACAACACCCATTACTATTCAAATCTGAATGCGTGACTATGCTGATTGTTCCGAACTCTTTTGTCGGATTTCCGCAGACATCATTTCTTCCGGTTAATGAACAACAGACTTCTCCAGAACATGTGTCCGGCTCTGGACATAGTTCACATTTTCTTCCCAAACAATACCTTCCTGGCGAACAACTTATTTTTTCAACAAGGACACAACCATTTCCATCTTTTATATCTTCACTTATTCCACAATTTGTTTCAACTACAATTCCCTTACAAGGATCTACTTCTCCTGTATCTCCTGTATCTCCTGTATTTCCCGTATCGCCTGATGTTCCCCCTCCTAAAGCATATTTTCCATTATAGAATACAATAAAACCCATTGTCTGAGACCCAGAACACGTTTTAATTCCTTCTTTTCCCACATAAACATCGTCAATTAAAGTATCTTGCACACTTATGATCTTTTTGCAAACACCTTCAGGAACTCCTTCAACTTTCACAACAAATCTTTTCGCATATGTCTTTGTGTCAATACTAAACGCTAAGCCTGAAACAGGAGAAAAAGCTGTGGGCAAAATATCTTTCCGAGTTTCTATTACATGTAATGCTAGCAAACGAACATCATCATAAAGACTATTCGACTTATATTTATCCATAACATATCGAAAACCTGCTATACTTAATATGGTTAACACACCTATATCACTAATACTGCCAACATTTCAATCATACTACGACCGGAAATCTGTTTTTTTTGAACAGATGGCAGCTTTGAATATAAACATTTTTTCCAGATATTTCTTTTTCTCATCATAATTCTCGCTTTTAAAGGAAATCTTAAGCTTAACTTACTATTATCTTTTAAAAATTTCAATGAAAATATTAAGGAAATACTTTTTTTCTATATATTAAAAAATTCAATTATTGGTTGCCGTTAGGCAGTCATTCTAAAAAAGATAACTTTTGAAATGTAGCAGTTTGGGAAATAACAGAAAAAGCTTATATTTTTAATATTCAAACTCTAAAGAAAAAAATATTTTTAGCAACAATCATGGTTGTGTAAATCGTTAAACAGAAAACAAAAATCTTTTTTGAGCTTTTGGAAATAAAAGAACGAAGTATGATATGCACTCCTGTAAAAATTGGTGGAGATAAGGAGGATCGAACTCCTGACCTACGCATTGCGAACGCGTCGCTCTCCCAGCTGAGCTATATCCCCACGCTACGGAGCGTTATTTTGACTGATTTTTTTTGATTTGTCAACTTTATTTTAAAGAAATAATCCCTACCACATCTAAAAAAAGCTAGGTTATAACAGTTGGAGCTGTCATCCCCGTAAAAGCAGAAATGCCTGCTATGTCACCTGCAATTTTAATTAAATCTTTCAAAGCTTTTTGAGTATCCTGACTTTGTTTAGATATATCAGACTCATATTTTTCAATATAAACACGAAGCGTTGCTCCTTGTGTTCCTGTCCCAGACAAACGATAGATAATTCTTGAATCGTCTTTAAAAAGAACTCGTATTCCCTGATCCAAAGTCATCTCTCGAGTAACAGGATCCGTATAAGCAAAATCATCCGCCCATGTAATTTCATAATCTGACAATTCCATACCCGGTAAAGAAGCTAACCGACGTTTTAAATTGTCCATAAGCCCCTTAGCCCGTTCAGTCTCTATCCCTTCATAATCATGTCTGGTATAAAAATGCCGCCCATATGTTCTCCAATGTTCTCGGACAACTTCTTCTATAGATTTTCCTGTTTTAGCTAAAATATTCAGCCAATATAAAATCGACCATAGACCATCCTTTTCACGAATATGTGAAGAGCCAGCACCAAAACTTTCTTCTCCACACAAAGTGATTTTATCAGCATCTAATAATGAGCCAAAAAATTTCCAACCTGTCGGCGTTTCATAATGAGCTATTCCATTACAATCGGCTACTTTATCTAATGCTCGACTGGTCGCCATAGAACGAGCGACACCTCTTAGTCCCTGCTTATAACCTTTCACAAGTGCATAATTGGCCGCTAAAATAGCAATGCTGTCACTTGGATTGACAAAAAAGGAAGAACCCAAAACCATATTTCTATCTCCGTCCCCATCTGAAGCTGCTCCCATATCCGGGGCATCCGGAGCATACATAATATCTACTAATTCTTTGGCATAAGTTAAATTCGGATCCGGATGCAAACCTCCGAAATCTTCTTTTGGCTCTCCATGAACAACCGTCCCCGTAAAAGCTCCAAGACGTTCTTCAAAAATCTCCTTTGCATAGGGCCCCGTAACAGCATTTAACGCGTCATACCGCAGTTTAAAGCCCTTTTGAAATAAAGAACGAATAGCTTCAAAATCAAAAAGAGTTTCCATTAAATCTGCATAATCTGAAACAGGATTGATAACAGTTATTTTGGTATCTCCGAAAAATTGAACTCCTTCATAAGAAAAATCTATATCTGACATCTGAGCTATTTTATAAAATGTCAATTTTTTAGTTTGTTCAAAAATTGCATTCGTTACACTTTCTGGCGCTGGCCCACCATTAGCCGTATTAAACTTAACGCCAAAATCTCCATTTATTCCGCCGGGATTATGACTTGCAGATAAAATAATACCCCCATCTGTCTGATATTTACGTATCGCCACAGATACAGCTGGCGTAGAAAAAAGACCATTTTGGCCTATTTTAATTTCCTGAGCTTCATTAGCTATTGCCATTTTCAAAATAATTTGTAAAGCCTCTTTATTATAAAAACGACCATCGCCACCTAAAATCAGCGTCTTACCTTTAACATTTATTGTATTAAAGATTGCCTGAATAAAATTTTCCAAGTAATTGGGTGTTTCCATAAAAACTTTCGTTTTTTTACGTAAACCTGAAGTCCCTGGTTTTTGATCTTCAAAAGCTGTAGTCGGTACTAATTTTATATCCATTGTTTTCTCCTTTTCTTTGTTTGTATCATAAGGAAAATGAAAAGGCAAAACTTTTATCAATTCTAAAATGGCTTATGCTCGTCTTAACTAACGATACAATCTAAAATGATTTCTTTTATAAAAACAAAAAAAGTGCCTGAAACAACAGACACTTTTTTAAAATTCACTATCACAAACTAAAAAATCCGACCTATACCATAATATCTGAAACCGGCAGCCTTTACATCTCGCGGTTCAAATAAATTTCTCAGATCAATTAAACAATCTCCTTTCATTAAAGATTTTGCTTTATCTAGGTCTAATTCTTTAATTTCTTCCCATTCTGTCAAAACGACAGCAACATCTGCATCCTTTAAAGCGCCATACATATCTTCAGTCCAAGTGGCGAAATCAGCGCCAAAATGCTTTTCGGCTTCTTTTAAACCTTGAGGATCATAGACTGTTAAATCTGCACCTTCTTCTTTCAAAACTGGCAAAATTGTCAAACTCGGTGCATCGCGCATATCATCGGTGTTCGCTTTAAATGTGACGCCTAAAACAGCTATTTTTTTCCCTTTGATATTTCCCTCGCAAATATCTAAAATTCTTCGCCCCATATTCTTTTTACGAGTATCATTAACTAAAACTGTTGTTTCAATTAAATTAACTGGTCGTTCATATGAGCGTGCAGTTTTTAATAAAGCCAATGTATCCTTTGGAAAACAAGAACCACCATATCCTGGTCCAGGATTTAAAAACTTACTTCCGATACGGCTATCTAAGCCTATTCCTTTTGCGACATCTTTAACATCTGCATGACACTTTTCACACAAATCAGCAATTTCATTAATATAAGTAATTTTCATGGCTAAAAATGCATTAGCTGCATACTTAATCAACTCAGCCGTTTCACGTGTCGTTACAATCATCGGATAGCCTTGATCAGTTAAAGGAGCATATAATTTCATCATAACTTCTTTTGCTCTATCGTTTTCCACGCCAATAGCTATTCTATCAGGATGTGAAAAATCGCCAATAGCAGACCCCTCTCTTAAGAATTCCGGGTTAGAAACAACATCAAAATCTGCTGCAGGATTCGTTTTCTCTATAATCCCTTGCACTTCCCTTGCCGTTCCGACAGGAACCGTTGATTTATCGACAACAACAGTGTATCGTTTCATGGCTCGCCCAATTTCCTGGGCAGCAGCATATACATAAGATAAATCCGCATGACCATTATCTTTGCGCGCAGGCGTTCCGACAGCAATAAAGACAGCATCTGCATCTGTCATAGCCTCGGCAAGATCCGTAGAAAAAGAAAGTCGTCCAGCCTTTACATTCTTTTCGATCAAAGCATCTAATCCTGGTTCATAAATAGGTAAAACACCATTTTTTAGACCTTCTATTTTTTCCTGATTTTTATCCACACACACAACAGCATGCCCAAAATCAGAAAAACATGTCCCGGTAACCAGACCAACATAGCCAGTTCCGACCATCACAACTTTCATATAAAACCCCCTTCTTTATTATGCTTTTTACAAGACAGAGTGGGCTAAAGCTCGCACTTCTTGCCTTGCCGCTATATTAGACATAGACAGCGGCATATGCAAGCCATTTTCTCGCAAATCCATCATTGTTAGTCCTTTTAAGAATAATTCACGGAAAATAACACGTTCTGTAATTCCTCCAGCAACCTTGAAATGAACACGTTCAGAAAGCCCACCCAAAAGTTCATCAATCGTTTGCCGATTCTTGTTCTTAAACGGAGACAATCTATTCCGTGTTACAATCCAATTTAAAGGACCTTTTTTCATCAAATTACGTTTTTGTCGAACAGACCATACACGTTCAGCATAATGACTGGGACCCTTAATACGCATTGTTTCTCCGTCTACTAATCCTAATACATCCAAGTCCAACAAACTATCATTTATGGGAGTCAAAAGTGTATCTGCTTGAAACAAAGCCTCAAGCGTTAAAGCTGTATCCGCTCCCGGCGTGTCCAAGACAATTACATCATAGTCATTGCCTAATCGTTCTAATTGAGAACGTAAAAACAAAATTTCATTTGAAACATTTTGAATACGAATATGATCAGGCATTGGTAAAGTTACGCCATTTTTCTGAGCAAAACTTTTACGATTTTCCAAATAGCGAGATAAAGTCCCTTGACGACCATCTAGGTCTAATGTTGCTACTTTTTTTCCTTCACGCAACCATGTGACAATTAAATGCATGGCTAAAGTTGACTTTCCTGTTCCACCTTTTTCGTTTCCTAAAACAACCACTTTTGCTTTCATTTCTGTAATCCTTAATTATCGACAAAAAATACAAATAAAAATACTCTTTTTTTTTATTTTGTCAAGTTTTAAATCTGCGATCTTTGCAGCTCTTAAATTTAGCCGAAAAACATTTTGGATAAAAAGTGAAAATGCCTCTATTTCTTTCCTCTTTATAAGCAAATTGTTTTCCCTAAAAAAGTCCTTGCCATTCCTTATAATCCGTGCTAGGAATCATCTGTTTTAGAAAGTAGCTATTCCTAAACACAGCCGCTTTTAAGATGAAACGCCGTGTTAGGAAGTGCTTTTTAGTTTAATAGTATGAAAGGATAATGTATCCATGACGAAATGGGTTTATACATTTGGCGACGGTCAAGCTGAAGGCCGTGCTGATATGAGAAATTTGCTGGGTGGTAAAGGCGCTAACCTTGCCGAAATGTCCAGCATTGGTGTGCCAGTTCCTCCGGGATTTACAATTACAACGGAAGTCTGCACTTATTATTATGAAAACAATCACACATATCCGGCAGAATTGAAAGAACAAGTTAATGCTGCGATTAAACAAATGGAAGACAAAATGGGTATGAAATTCGGAGATGAAGAAAACCCATTGCTCGTTTCCGTTCGTTCAGGTGCTAGAGTCTCCATGCCTGGTATGATGGACACTGTTTTAAACTTAGGTTTGAACGATAAAACTGTTGAAGGTCTTGCAAAACGCAGTAATAATCCAAAATTCGCTTATGACAGCTATCGCCGTTTCATTCAAATGTACGGTGATGTTGTGATGGGCGTTCACTCTGAAAACTTTGAACATGTTTTGGACCGTGTCCGCGATGAAAATGGTTATAAATTTGACAACCAAATGACTGTTGAACAATTAAAAGATGTCATTACCGAGTTTAAAAAGATCTGTGAAGATGCTGGCAGGCCTTTGCCTCAAGATCCTCAAGAGCAACTGTGGGGCGGTATTGGCGCCGTGTTCGGTTCTTGGATGATTGAACGTGCTGTGATTTACCGCAAACTCAACAACATCCCAAGCAACTGGGGTACTGCTGTCAATGTTCAATCCATGGTGTTCGGAAACTCCGGTGATAACTCTGCAACAGGTGTTTGCTTCTCTCGCGACCCGGCAACCGGTGAAAATTATTTCTATGGAGAATATTTGAAAAACGCTCAAGGCGAAGACGTTGTGGCTGGTATTCGGACACCTCAACCAATGACAAAATTGGTTAAAGAACGCTCCGGCACAGATATGCCTTGCATGGAAGAAGAATTTCCTGAACTTTATAAACAATTGTCCGATATTCGTGCAAAGTTAGAAGCACATTATAAAGACATGCAAGATATGGAATTCACAATCCAAGACGGCAAATTATGGATGCTCCAAACTCGTAACGGAAAACGTACAGGAACTGCTGCATTGCGTATCGCCGTTGAAATGGTTCGTGAAGGTCTCATTGATAAAAGAACAGCTATCTTACGTGTAGATGCTAACCAAGTTGATCAATTGTTGCATCCAATGTTCGACAAAAACGCTAAAAAAGAAGTCATTGCTCGCGGCTTACCTGCTTCTCCAGGTGCGGCTGTCGGTCAAATCGTTTTCTCGGCTGCTGATGCTGAAGCTTGGGCTTCTCAAGGTAAAAAAGTCGTTTTGGTTCGTATTGAAACATCTCCGGAAGATATCGCCGGTATGCATGCTGCGCAAGGTATTTTAACAGCTCGTGGCGGTATGACATCACACGCTGCCGTTGTTGCTCGCGGAATGGGTAAACCATGTGTTTCCGGTGTTCCAGAATTACGTATTGACTACCCAGGCAAGTTCTTAAAAGTAGGCGACTTGGTCATGAAAGAAGGCGACATGATTTCTATTGACGGTTCAACCGGCGAAGTCATGAAAGGTGCTTTACCTTTAGTTCTGCCAGAAATGGCCGGCAACTTCGGTGAGTTCATGGGATGGGTTGATGAAATTCGTAATTTAAAAGTGCGTGCAAATGCCGAAACACCAAAGGATGCTGAAACAGCTCGGAAATTTGGTGCTCAAGGTATTGGCTTATGCCGAACAGAACACATGTTCTTCGATCCAAGCCGTATCAATCACATGCGTGAAATGATTTTGGCGAAAAATGAAGAAGATCGTCGAAAAGCTTTGGCAAAATTATTGCCTTATCAACGTCAAGATTTCGTCGAATTATTCAAAATTATGGAAGGTTTACCTGTAACAATTCGTTTGTTAGATCCTCCATTGCATGAATTCTTGCCACACAAACGTGAAGAACAAGTTGAGATTGCTCAAGAAATGGGTGTGACTGTTGAAGAAATCGCTGCTCGCACAGCTCAACTGCATGAAGCAAACCCAATGTTGGGATTACGTGGATGCCGCTTAGCTGTTGTATTCCCGGAAATTTGTGAAATGCAAACACGTGCCATTATTGAAGCAGCTTTGGAAGTTTCAGCCATGGGAATGAAAGTCATCCCAGAAATTGAAGTTCCTTTAATTTCTTCTAAGAAAGAATTGGAAATCTGCAGAAAAATTATCGATGAAACTGCAGAAAAAGTCTTTGCTGAAAAAGGCAAAAAAGTTGAATATTTCGTCGGAACAATGATTGAGTTGCCTCGTGCTGCTCTCTTAGCTGATGAAATTGCAGAAATTGCAGACTTCTTTGAATTCGGTACAAACGACTTAACCCAAACAACTTTGGGAATGAGCCGTGATGACGCAGGTTCTTTCTTACCATCTTACGTCTCTAAAGGCATTTATGAACGTGATCCGTTCCAATCTTTAGATACAACAGGTGTTGGAAAGTTAATTGCTATGGCGTGTGAAGCTGGTCGTAAAACAAATAAAGAGCTTTACCTCAGCATTTGTGGTGAACATGGTGGTGATCCAGCCTCCATTGAGTATTTAAATGCATACTTAGATGGTGTTTCTTGCTCACCGTATCGTGTTCCTATTGCTCGTTTGGCTGCAGCTCAAGCTGCTGTTAAGCAAGCGAAATAAGTCCAGTTTAACTGAACGTTTAAAAGTCCCCTGCTCTCAAAGCAGGGGATTTTTGTTTAATATTAAGAATGCAAAAACTCATACTTATTGGTTTTATGGTATGAATAGTCAACGACTGATAAAAAACTTAAAACACAGTTTTTAACTTTACTCTATTAACGTATTTTATTTTTTTGAGAAATAATATCTTCTGTTCGATCTTTATGATGACGCACCATTTCCGGTAAAATTTTATCACGATAAAAATGCCATCCAAATGCAACTACGGCTGAAACGATGGCTAGTAAATATAAAATTTCTTTGATATTTCTCTTAACTAAATCTTTTGATAAAATTGGTTTTTGTTCATATAGTCCCATAAAAAGCTCCTCTTTTAAAAGAAGCATTTTAAAAAGCTTTCTTATTTTTGTCAACATTTTTTGAAAAATCAAAAAACTTGACAAATATATTTGAGGTTTTATACTACTTCCATCAAAAAGGAGAAAAAAATGATTACAAAAAAAATTTTACCTATGACGGCAGCAACTTTATTAGCCTTTTCTGCTTTGGCAAACGAAGAGAAAACAGCTTCAAAAGAAAATCCACAACCTCAACAACAAAGAATTATCACAACTCATGTCATCTATATTAACAACACTCGTGAAAAAGATACTTTCGTTCAAGATGCTTTCACTGACTTAAAAACATTCTCTAATGCTATTGATAGTTTTGCAGGAAGTCAAAATTCCGTGACAAAAGAACAAGCCGAACGTTCTGCCTTTGATAAATACACCGCTAATTTTAGTTTAAAAGAATGGATGGCTACAAGTTATTTAATCGCTAGTAAAGCAACTCAAATGGCAAATGACTTATCTAAAGCCGCTATGGCATCTGAGACAGAAAAGCCTTTCTTACAATATAAAACTTTATTTAAACCACTTTCTGCTCAAACACTACATTTACCTAAAGAAATGGCTGCTTACAAATTAACTCCTCTAGAAGAAGCTCGCGTTCGCGTTGCTTTTTGTGCCGGAATAAATCAACTTAATAATTATGCAATTAGACAACCTTTAGAAACATTGCCTATCTTTTATGTAAATATCGCAAAAAAATGGACAAATTATTATTTAACTTTACGAGAAGAGCAGAAAAAACAAATACAGCCTCTGTTGCGTGACATAACACAATATCAATATTAAAAAGCGCCCCTCTTCGGAGGGGACTTTTTATTTCAAAAAGGAAATATTTATGAAACCTTCCGCTTGGTTGTCACTAGGAATAATAATTATTTTAGCTGGTTGTCAAACAGCTCAACCTCTTTCAAGCTTTCCTTCCGAGAGAGAAAAGCTAACACAGTCTATCAACGATTGGTTTCCGCTTGCGAAAGAACAAGAAACTGAATTTTCTGTATCAGAAGAATTTCTACTTTATAAAAGTCTTGCTTATTTAACTCAAGAGATACAAAAGAACATCCATTTCATTCTTCAAAAACGTCCGAAAGATGCCCTTCTATCGACTTCACAAGTTATCTCTCTTTTACCTCCTCAACATGCTGATAAAGTCTCTATACTTCCTTTCCAGACACAAGATATTCAAAATAAACTCAGTTTTTCAAAAGAACAAATTATTACCATTTCTGATATTTACGAAACATTTCAAGTTTTAATGGCAACAGAAGTCCAAGAACTGCCCTTAAAAGAAACTTTAAATTACTATAAAAAAATGCACCTTATTTTCGAAAAAGCAGCTCAACAAAGTCTTCAGGATTTGGAAAAAACATCTCCTATAAAATCAAATTTAAAATGAATTTTAAAAAAAAAAGCCCCATAAAAAATGGGGCTTTAGATAACTTCAACTTATTTTAAATTCGACCTGCCTCTTTCGCTTTCAACTCATATTTTGCAGCTTCAGCATAAGGTCCTTCTTCTTCAATCTTTGCCCCGACATTACGTAAATCGAAGAAACGCAATAATGGAACCGCGATATATAAAGAAGAATAAGTTCCAATAATAATACCTAAGAACAAACAGACAGAGAACCCAAATAAAGTCTCTCCACCCATTAACATTAAAACGATTAACATCAGCATTGTTGTCACAGAAGTTAACAATGTTCTGGATAAAGTATCATTTAAGCTTTTGTTGAGCAATTCAGGTATCGGCATTTTACGATATAGTTTCAAATTTTCACGAATACGATCAAAGTTAACCACTTTATCATTTGTCACATAACCTGCCATAGATAACAAACCGGCAACAACTGTCATGTTAAAATCAAGTCCTACAACAGAGAAAAAACCAACAGTTATAATTAAATCATGAGCCAAAGCAATCAAACAAGCCATAGCAAACTGCCATTCGAAGCGGAACCAAATATAAATCGCAATTGCTAACAAAGCAAAAACAGAAGCCCAAAAGCTTTTACGCAAAAGTTCTGCTCCAACTTTCGGACCAACAACTTCAATTCGACGATATTCAATCCCTGGTCCTAAAGTTTCTTTAATTTGAGCAATAACTTGTGCTTGTTGAGTTTTATCTGAAGTATCTACTAACACATGCAGTAACATTTCATTACCGGAAGTTCCGATTGATTGCAAACTTGTCTCACCCAAATTTAACTTACCAACCTTATCACGCATCTCTGCCATATTTATTTGCTCTTCAGATTGGACTTCAACTAAAATACCGCCCAAAAAATCAATCCCATAATCTAATCCCTTTGTATATAAAGCCACAAAAGAACCAATAATCAACAATAAAGACGCGATAAAAGCATATTTACTTTGTTTAATAAAATTGAATTGTTTGGTTGGTTTAAAATTTGTTTTTAACATTTCAGCCACCTTTATAATTTAATTGTTTTTGGTTTTTTAATTGTATACCAAATCATAATCAAGAATTTTGTAATCATAATTGCCGTAAACAGAGAAGTAAACACACCAACTCCCAATGTCACAGCGAATCCTTTAACCGGACCAGAGCCCATAAAGAACAAGACTGCTGCGGCAAAGAATGTTGTAATTTGACTATCAATAATCGCAGAAAAAGCATTCTCAAAACCAGCATTGATAACTTGCAATGGAGAGCGTCCTAAGGCAACCTCATCTCGCATTCTGGCATAAATCAAGACATTCGAGTCAACAGCCATACCGATTGTTAATGCAATACCGGCCAATCCTGGTAAAGTCAATGTTGCTCCCAAAGCGCTTAATATAGAAACAATTAAAAATACGTTTACTAATAAAGCGACATTTGCAAACATACCAAACCAACCATAGACGATTAACATAAAGGCAAAAACCAAAACAGTGCCGATTAAACAAGCATAAGCACCAGCCTTAATAGAATCCTCACCCAGTCCTGCTCCGACGACGCGTTCTTCAATGACCTCCAAAGGCGCCGGCAAAGCGCCAGAACGCAACAAGAGAGCTAAATCACTTGCTGATTGAACGGTGAAATTACCCGTAATCACACCTTTTCCTCCAGTAATCGGAGAGTTGATAACCGGTGCAGAAATAATCTTTCCATCCAACACAATTGCCAAACGACGACCAACATTTTCACTGGTTGCCCTTCCAAATTTTTGAGCGCCCAAAGACTTGAATGAAAAAGCAACAACAGCTTCACCAGCTTCACCATAATCCGCTTTCGCCGTATCTAATTGTTCACCACCGACAATCACAGCTCTTTTTAAAACTAAATATCCTGTTTCATCACCACTCATCAACATAGAATCAGGCGGAATTTTCCCGCGACGAGCATCCATTACACTTGTCTCTTCGTCCACCAAGTGAAAAGCCATCTTAGCTGTTTTTCCTAAAATTGCTTTTACTTGCCCTGGATCTTGAACACCCGGCAACTGTAATACGATCCGATCTGCTCCTTGACGTTGTATAGAGGGTTCCTTTGTTCCCAACTCATCAATACGACGACGAACAATCTCTATAGACTGTGTAACAGCCTCTGTTTTCATTTTATTCAGAGCCTCTTCTGAAAATTGAACTTGCATCTCATTGCCGTCAACTTTAAAAGTTAGTCCTTCCTCTAACTTACTAATGGTTCCTTGAACATTCATAAGCTCTGTTGTATCCAACACTTTTAACTTCATCACACCATCTTCGACGCCCAAACCTGAAAATTTAATTCGGCTTTCACGCAACGAAGAGCGTGTCCCATCGGCTAAGGAATTTAATCGCTCATTAACAAGATCGCCTATTTTTATTTCAAGCAACAAATGAGAGCCACCTTGCAAATCTAATCCGAGGGGCATTGGACGCCACCATTCCTGCATAGATTTTGGTACTTTTTCTTGATAAATATCACTCGGAATAAAATTCGGAATACAGAAAAAAACTCCAAGCAAAGAGATGACAATTACTGTCCATGCACGCCATTTCGGATAACCAAACATTCTTACTTTCCTTTACTTCTTTTTAGGTTGAGGTTTTTCGTCCAAAATATCCATTTCGGAAACAACTTGAGAAATATACCCACGAAGTACTTTTACTTCAACTCCGTCAGCAATTTTAACAATTAACTCACGATCATTCAGCACTTTGGAGACAGTTCCTTCTATACCGCCAACGATAACGGTTGCACCTTTTTCAATATCGTTTAACATTTTTTCATGTGCTTTCATCCGCTTTTGCTGAGGACGAATGAGAAAAATATAAAAAATCACAAAAATAATAGCAAGCTGCAGAAGTACGCGCATACCGTTTCCTTCGCTTACCGCAGGAGCTGTTGCCGCTGCGACTTCCTGAGCTATGGCTGAATTGATAAACATGATTTCAAAAACCTCTTAATCTTTTATTAACTAAATCTTTTTCACTATACGCACTTTTAAAAAAAATGCAAAGAAATTTTAAAGATTTTTTCTGCTTAAATTCCCAATGCCATTTTTAATTCATCACTGATACGGTCTAAGGTCCAAGGAGGATCCCAAACCAAACGCACATCAACGATACCAACCCCTTCTACCTGAGAAACGGCATATGCCACCATTCCCGGCATTTCTCCGGCAATAGGACAGGTCGGAGCTGTTAAAGTCATCTCAATAGAAACATTTCCTTCTTCTGAAATATCTATTTTATAAATCAAGCCAAGCTCCCAAACATTCAGCATTAGTTCTGGATCTTGAACTTGCTTTACTCCTTCTATCACCATCTCTCGCGTAGCAATAGGAATCTCCTTCGGAAGAGGCTCACCCATCCGAGCATGTAAATCCGTCAATTGCGTATCTAATTCTTCTGTCATACTAAAATCGCCTTTGATTTTTCCAAAGCTTTAATAAAAGCTGCAATATCTTCTAAATCGTTATAAAGCCCGATAGAAGCCCGAATACTAGATGAAACACCGTATTTTTCTGTCACAGGTTCAGCGCAATGATGCCCCACACGAACGGCAACACCCTGTTTATCCAACAACATCGCTACGTCTTGTGGATGTAATCCTTCAATATTAAAAGAAACAAGGCTTTTTTTCAAAGACATATCTCCTAAAGGCTTTACCCCCTTAATTGACCAAAGGCCATCTTTTAAAGCATTCATAATCTTTTCTTCATGCTTTTCAATTTCCTCAATATCTGCTTTTTCCAAATAACGCAATGCTTCCGCAAAACCAATCGCTTCGATAATTGCTGGAGTTCCGGCCTCAAATCGGGCTGGCGTTTCCGCAAAAGTGCTTTTTTCAAAAGTGACTGTCTTAACCATGTCCCCTCCACCTTGCCAAGGTTGTAAAGTATTCATCAGTTCTGCTTTTGCATATAAAAAGCCAATACCAGTCGGCCCATAAAGCTTATGACCAGAAGCCGCATAAAAATCACAGCCAATCTCAGATACATCAACCTTTTCATGAACAATGCCTTGACAACCATCAATCAATACCAAAGCTCCGGCCTCATGAGCTAATCTCGTAACCTCTTTAATCGGAAAAAGTGTCCCCAACACATTTGATATATGAGTTATACCAACCAATTTCGTTTTATCTGATAATTTAGACTTAAAATCATCAATATTTAAAGTTCCTTCTTCTGTCACTTCTGCGAACTTAACAATAATGCCCTTTTCAGAAGCTAATAATTGCCAAGGGACTAAGTTTGAATGATGTTCCGCTTCGGTTAATAAAACCTCATCCCCCTCTTTAAGTGTACGGCCATAAGTTTGGGCTATAAGATTTAATCCTTCCGTTGCGCCGCGAACAAAAATAATATCTTTTTCTCGCGCTCCGATAAAATGCGCAACGGTTTTACGAGCATCTTCATAAGCAATCGTAGACATTTCTGATAAATAATATGCGCCTCGATGAACATTCGCATAATATGTCCTTGCTATTTTTTCCATTGCGTTTAAAACAACATCCGGCTTTTGAGCTGACGCCGCACTATCTAAAAAAATCAAAGGATTACCATAAATTTTTTCATTAAAAATCGGAAAATCTTTCTTATTCATGTGCGTCCATCCAATCTTCAATAAGCGATATTTTATCATCCGGCGTTATTTCGGATAAAAAACCTTTAATTAACATTTTCTGAGCTTCTGCTTGTGGAATGCCTCTTGTTCTTAAATAGAACAACTGTTCTTCATTCAAAGCACCTATAGCTGATCCATGAGAACATTTAACATCATCCGCATAAATTTCTAATTCCGGAGTACATTTCACAGTCGCCTTATCAGACAATAAAATAGCCTGATGATTTTGACTGCCTTCACATTTTTGACTGTCAAAAGGAATGCGAATGACCCCATCAAATTGGGTTTGACCCGTCTCGACCAACACACCTTTGATGATTTCACTGGAAAAAGTTTCAGGATGTGTATGTCGGATATCTGTCATAATCACATTATCTGTCTCGGCTGCGGAAAGATAAACAATTTTAAGATCACAGGATGCGTTTTTCCCTTGTAATTCCACCCGAATATCAGCTTTTTGACCTCGCATTAAGAAAAAAGCCTCATAACGCGCATTCTCTTCAACCCTAACAACAAAAGAGCCTGATATATCTATAGCCTCATGCCGTGTCAACCGACCAGTTGCCACCTGCAAATGAGTTCCTTTATTGATATCTATTTTATCGATAGCTGGCATATCCCTTCTCTTCCAATCGGAGAGCCAATGTTTTATCTCCTGTTTCAACAATGTGACCATCTATCATAATATGGATAACATCCGGCTCGATTAACTCTAATAAACGTTGATAATGTGTAATCAACAAAAATGAACGGTGTGCTTCACGCATAATATTGACGCCTTGTGAAACAACCTTTAAAGCATCAATATCCAAGCCCGAATCCATTTCATCTAAGATACAAAAATCCGGCTCTAAAAAACCCATTTGTAGTGTTTCTAAACGTTTTTTTTCACCACCGGAAAAACCAACATTAACCGGACGCTTTAACATCTCGTCTGTTACACCAAGTGCTTGCGCACGCACTTTCAAACGCTTAATAAAATGAACAGCATCTAACGGCTTCTCTCCGAAATATTTCATTTTTGATGCAAGTGCTTGCTTCAAAAATGTTGCATAAGATACGCCCGGAATTTCAACAGGATATTGAAACGCCAAAAAAACGCCTTCATTTGCACGCTCGTCCGGTG
>CASDQF010000052.1 GCA_949282845.1 uncultured Alphaproteobacteria bacterium
AAGAGCTTTTGATATTTATTCCCGTCTTTTAAAAGAACGAATTATCTTTTTGACCGGACCTGTCGAAGATAATGTATCAAGTCTTATCTGTGCTCAATTATTGTTCCTAGAAGCAGAAGATCCTAAAAAAGAAATTTCTTTTTACATTAACTCTCCCGGTGGGGTCGTAACTTCCGGCTTAGCGATCATGGATACTATGAACTATATAAAATGTCCTGTTTCCACAATCGTTATGGGACAAGCAGCTTCTATGGGATCTTTACTCTTGTGTTGTGGAGAAAAAGGGCGTCGTTTTGCTCTACCTAACTCGCGTATCATGATTCATCAACCTTCCGGGGGATTCCAAGGTCAAGCAACTGATATTGAAATTCATGCTAAAGAAATTTTGGATTTAAAAGCTCGATTAAACCAAATTTATGTTAAACAAACGGGAAAACCCTTAGATGTCATAGAAAAAGCAATGGAACGTGATAATTTCATGACTCCGGAAGATGCTAAAAAATTTGGCTTAATTGATGAAATTATTACAACTAGACTATCTGAAAAATAATTCCTTAAAAAAGAAAATTATTTGCTTTTTTACTTGCTTTTTAAGTGAAAGCCATTAAACTGTTCCTAAGTTTATTGTGAATGTATTTAAAAGAAGAAGGATAGAATTTGGTGCCAATAGTAAAATAATGGCTAAAAGCGAAAAAGAAGCTTGCAAAAGAATCCTTACCTTCCTATATATACATATCTATGATAAAGAGGAAAAGAAATGACAGATAAAAACAATGAAAATAATAAAAATACACTTGTTTGCTCTTTTTGCAACAAAACGCAAAATGAAGTTAGAAAGTTAATCGCCGGACGCACTCTTTCCATGGGCGAAGGACAAGGTCAAACTGTTTTTATCTGTGATGAATGCGTTGATTTATGCGCCAAAATTATTGCCGAAGAAGCTTCTAACACAAAAACAGAAGTTACTGATGAGGAATTAAAGCTTACTTCACCTCATGAAATTAAAGAGTTCCTAGATCAATATGTCATCGGACAAGAAAAAGCTAAGAAAGTTCTTTCCGTTGCTGTTTATAACCATTACAAACGTCTTTCTTGTGAGAAAAAAGATGATGTAGAAATCAACAAATCCAATATTTTGTTAGTCGGAGCAACCGGCTGTGGAAAAACATATTTAGCTCGAACACTTGCTAAAATTTTAAATGTTCCTTTTGCTATTGCAGATGCGACAACATTAACCGAAGCTGGATATGTTGGCGAAGATGTGGAAAATATTATTTTAAAATTATTGCAAGCAGCTAACTATAATGTAGAAAAAGCTCAAAAAGGTATTGTTTATATTGATGAAATTGATAAAATTACCCGCAAAACCGACGGTCCGTCAATTACCCGTGATGTATCGGGTGAGGGCGTGCAACAGGCTTTGTTGAAAATTATTGAAGGGACGATTGCCAATGTTCCGCCGCAGGGCGGACGCAAACATCCGCAACAAGAGTTTTTGCATGTGGATACGACCAATATTTTATTTATTTGCGGTGGGGCTTTTGCCGGACTTGAAAAAATTGTCGGCAGCCGCGGTAAGGATACTTCCATAGGTTTTGGGGCCAAGGTTGCTTCCAATGAAGACAGAGGTATCGGGGATATTATTAAAGATGTTCAGCCGGAAGATTTATTAAAATTCGGGTTAATTCCGGAGTTTATCGGAAGGTTGCCGATTATTGCCACTTTGGACGATTTGGATGAACAAGCTTTGGTAAAAGTATTGACCGAACCGAAAAATGCCTTGCTTAAGCAGTATGTTACCTTGTTTGATATGGAAAATGTTAAATTGACCGTAACCGATGATGCTCTTAAAGCCATTGCTCACAAGGCTATTGAGCGGAAAACGGGGGCACGCGGCTTAAGGGCAATTATGGAAGGTTTGCTTTTAAATTTGATGTATGAAATTCCTGACCAAAAAGATGTTACGGAAATTATTATCAATGAAAAAGTGGTTAAAGAAGAAGGTGAACCGATACTTATTCGTTCTACCGACAGTAAAAGTGCTTAAAGCAGATTGTATAAGCATTTGTACTACGAAGATAGATAAAATCCCCTTTGAAAAAGATATTCAAAGGGGATTTCTTTATGATTCGAACGTAACA
>CASDQF010000053.1 GCA_949282845.1 uncultured Alphaproteobacteria bacterium
ATGCTTATTAAAAAAATAGGGATTGGACTTTGTTTTGGACTATCAATTAGTCTAGCTGCTCCGCATTCAGTTCAAGCTTATGCTGTCTCTGACCCCGCTCAGTTGGCTCAGGTTGTCGCAAACGTGATGCAGATGACGGCTCAAGTACAGCAGTTGATGGAAATGGTGAAAAAAGGTCAACAAATGCTTGCCTCCATAGGTGATTTGCAGAAAATGGCAACTGAGGCTATAGATTCCGTAAAAGGGGCTGTGGATACGGTGTCTGGAGCCGTTGATTCTGTGCAAGGAGCCGTTGATTCAGTCAAGGATACTGTCGGTTCTGTCCAAGATTCAGTAAAAGATACAGTAGATTCTGCAAAGGGTGCAGCGAGCGACGCCTTAGATTCTATTTTATCTGGGAAAGGAAGCACAAGCGGCGTTGTTTCATCAACATCTACAACAACGGAAGGAATGCAAAAAGCTGGTTTGACAGAACAGAGCTTTGAATCAGCTGCTCAAACTCAGATGGTTATTCAAGATAAGCTATTACCACCAAGCGGGGACGCAGCGAAACAACAGACAAATACTGAGATAGAAGAACGGAAACAACTTCAAAAAGAAGTGGCTCAGTCAGCATTAACAGATGCCTATGCAAATGCATTGGCTTATTTGAGTGAAACTTCTAAAAAAGAAGTAACAGCTCCTTCCGGAGAGGATACTTTAATCGGAAAAGCGAATGACACTGTTTTGGTTATTATGTCTGCGGAGGAGGAGTATCGTCGAGGTAATCAACTTTTGGCAGAACAATTAAAGGTTATGTCAAGTCAAGGAATTACTCAGGCGACGCCTTATGTTGATTAGGAAAGGGACAAAAATGGTTTTAAGAAAAACTCTTTTATTTTTCCTTTGTTCTATTTTGTCTTCTTATGCAAGCCCTGTTTTTGCAACAGGAGATGGTGGTAATACTTCTCAAAACTTGTTTCGTGTAATCGCTGCCATTCAAGAAACATTAAAAAATGTTGAAACAGTAACACAGCAAGATAAATTGATACAGCTTTTAGGTGAAAAAGGTGTTATTCCTGTTCAGTTGATGGAAATAAAAGCCAAAATAGATGCTAATATTGCCAATCCAGTTGTGACGAAAGATTTTGCAAATTTATTAAGTAAAGGTGATTACGCGAATGCATTACCTAAGGTTAAGGCTTTAACAATGGATGCATTAAAGGTTACAAAGAATGATGTTGCTAAGTATCAAGAGGCTTTAGAGACAATTAATGCGCGTTTGTCTGTGACGGGTCTGGAAACTATGAAAATGGCAAAAACAATGGAAGCCTTGTCAAATCAAGTTATTTCAGAAGCAAATCAACAATTAAGTGTCGTTGATGGAACAAAGGATTTCCAAGAACGATTGGCTCAGGTAACTTCACAACATGTCCAAGGTATTCGTTATGAAATGGGGTTAAATCAGATGCAAGCAAAAATGCTTGAAATGTTGGCAGTCCAAGGAATGAAAGATGTCGAGACTGTTGATGAAGAAACTGAAGAAGAAAACTCAGAAGAAGAAAATGCCGATAAACAAAATGAGGCTTAAGGGAGAACAATATGACAATTAAACTCAAACTTCTTTCTTTATTAATGTGTTTACATTTAGCGTTTGCTCCTATTCAAGCTAATGCATTTGAGTTAAATTTGTCAGGTATTGGGAGTGCTTTTTCTAGCATGGGATCTGCAATTAGTGGTTGGGGTGGCAGCGCATTATCAGCCGCTTCTAGTGGTTTTAGCTCTCTCGGAAGCTCTTTATCTAGTATCGGCTCAAGCATAGCTTCAGGGGTGAGCAGTTGGGGAGCAAGTGCTTGGAATGGTATAGGTGGTTTTGCTTCGGATTTTGGATCAACAATTAGCGGTTGGACTTCTTCAGCTACTTCTTGGGCTGGGAATATAGGTAATTCTTTATCTAATTGGTATAGTGGTAGTAATTTATCCGGCGGTGTTTCTTCGATGATAAATTCCATTTCCAATTGGAGTAGTACTTCTGGTTTAACGAATTTCTTACAGAATCCTTCCTTGAGTGGTTTAGGTTCTACTTTATCTAATTGGGGAACAGGGGCTCTCAATAGTTTGGGTTCAGTTGGGTCTGTCATTGGTGATTTTATGTCTAGTCCATTACAAAGTCTTTCAAGTGCAGGAAGTACTTTAGCTAATTGGGGTTCGGCCGCATGGAGTGATATTGGTGGTTTTGCAAATGGGTTGGGTCTTGGTAATTTTGCTTCCTCCGTTTCATCATGGGCCGGTAATTTGGGAAGTTCTTTATCTAATTGGATGAGCTCTTCCAGTTTGTCTGGTTTTTTAGGTTCGGCTGGAGACACTTTGTCGGGTTGGGCTGGTAGTGCTTGGACAGGTATTTCTGATTTGGCAGGAGGCTTGAGCTTAGGTTCTATTGGTAATACGCTAAGCGGTTGGGCCGGTAGTGCTTGGACAGGTGTTTCTGATTTTGTGGGTAATTTAAGTTTAGGCTCTATCGGTAATACTATTAGTAGCTTGGGAAGCAGTGTTTGGAACGGCTTATCTGAAGGTGCAGGTTGGTTGACTGGCAATATAGGTTCTATCTTTGATGGTATGAGCCTAGGAAGTATGGGCGATGGAATTATGAGCGGTTTATCCAGCGTTTGGGGCGGACTTGAAAGTTGGGGTGGTTCAGCTTTGTCTTGGGCTGGAGATGCTTGGAGCAGTTTGTCAGGGTACGGTTCTGAGTTAATAAGCGGTCTCGGTTTAGATAGTATTGGTGATACATTAGGTTCATGGGCCTCATCAGCCTTAAATGGTATCGGAGATGCTTGGAACACTGTAAGTAGCTGGGGAGCGGGCTTATACGATTCCTTTATGGGTTCTGATATAGGTGGTATGATTGGTGATGCTTTAGGCAGTTTTACAGATGGTATGGGAAGTTTAATGGATAGTGCCGGAGATATCCTTGGTAGTGCATTAGATGGCGTCAGTGATATGGTCAGTGGTATTGGTGAGAGCATAGGTGGTCTTTTCTCGGATGGCTTAGATCTTTTAGGCTTAGATGAAACGTTCTCTATTACTCCTATGTTTGGCGCAGGAGGTGGTATACCTGTTGTAGAATCTGCACGTATTGCTCAATTAGTACAAGACTTAATGCAGAAAATGGAAAAAGTGACACAATATGCAGATGAAATTTCAACAACAACAGAGCAAATTTCAAGTTTGGGTGATTTAGGCGCATCTTCTGTAACAGATATGTTAGCAAGTGCAACAAACATTGGGACTTTGGGTAATATGGTTGACTTCTCTGGTGCTTCAGGATTATTGTCCGGTGCAATGTCTGCTGCATCTTCGGCTGTTTCTCAAGTTAATAATTTGGAAAGTCAGTTAAGTGATGCCATGAAGGATGTTAATACATCTGCAAATGAATTAACTAAAATGCAAGGCGAATTAGTAAAAGCTAAAACGGCTGCAGTTCAAAAATTAGCAACAGCTCAACAGGCGCAGCAACAAGTTGCCAGTATGCTTGGTAAACCTCAGGAAAGTGAAAGTTCTTCACAAACTTACGTGAAAGAAACATTCTTCTTTGATATGGAGCAAGTCAATAATGAAACTTCGGATCAAAATAAAACAGAAGTTTCTGAGAGAAAACGTGTTAATCAGGCAAGAGCTCAATATATCAGTGAGGTGACTTCTTCCGGTTTGGCTAATGCATATGAATATTTATCCAAAGGAGTAGAAGAAGCTGAAGAACAAGAACAGGACATTTTAAATCGTTTGGCACAAGCTAAAACATTTGATGAGAAAAAAGCTGTTGAAGCTTTGGCCGTAAAATATGGTATAGCAAATCAAATTAAGAGAACAGCTTTAGAATTGCGCTTGTTGGAAAATGAGATCGTGCAACAATTGATGATGCAAGAGTTATATTTAATCCGAGTTCCGACTAAAGCTGAAATTGAAGAAAACACAACAAAAGATACGGAGCGCACTGAAGTAGTGGAAGAGGCATCTGAGAGGGAGGAAAAATGAGAAAACTCGGAATCCTGTTTTTATTAGGGGTAATTCTACTAACACCTCGTTTTTCATATGCAATCTCGTTTCCGATTTTAGATGCGTTGGTTACGCCATTGCCTGTTTTTGACGCAGGGACTTTTGGCGGCTTAACCAGTAGTTATATGCAACAGATTGAAGAAGCAATAAAAGCTCATAAGCAAAAACTTGAGAAAATGAAAGAGCAATTAAAACTTTTTATGAATGAGCTCGATTTATCATCCAGTCCTTTGCAACGTTATTTGGTTAATCAGCCTAAAACAGCTCAAAGTGGATCAGAAACGCCGATAGACGCTTTTAAGGCTACAGGTAAAGAAAATATTGATGGAGGAGCTATTTCAGATACAAATGTAGATTTAACAAATGCCGCTTCTTTGGAGCAAGCAATAGAGCCTATTTTGGTTTCTCAAGCGGTTGGTTCAATCGAAGAAAATTTGAAAAAAATACAACGTAAGCAATATGAACAACAAAATGTTATAGATGTACTGGCAAAGACACTTTATTATAAAAAAGAGCTAGAAGATTTACAAAAAACTATGTCTCAGATTAGTGCGGCCAGCTCAACGTCTGATTCTGCGGGTGCTGTGGCTGTTCCTGCTGAATTTATGGCAGTTAAAAATAAAATAAAAGCATTACAAATGAAAATTACTGCGACACGGCAGTCTTTAAAAGGAATGCAAGGTCAAATGTCTGCAGAACCTTTAAAAGAGCCAATTGTGTCTAAGTTATAGGAGGGAGTATGTCGAAATTGTTCTTGAATAAAGTTGCTGTTTGTGCTTTGTGTTCATTTATTTCATGGCCTACAATTGCGCAAATTAATCCAAATTCTCCTGTTTTGGATGAAGCTGTTTCTCAAGATTTTGAACGAGTTAATCCTCCAGACCCTGTTATTGTGACTATTCCTGTTGTTGTTGATTATACAAAAGATTTACAAGCTGCTCTTCAGTTTCATAATTTTATGAAGCAGATTGAAGATCAAAAAACAAAAGCGGACGAGTATGAAAATGTTTTATTAGAAAGAAATTTAAATAAACGTCGTTTAGAAGATTTGAATACATGTAATGTTGAATTGTTGAGTTCTTATTTTTCTAATCCAGATCAAGTATGGTCTAAAATGAAACAACAAGCAAAGCAGATGTATCAAGATTATACATTGAGCAGTTTGGCAGATGTAAATGAAATTTCAACAGAAGAGGCAATAGCACTGGCGGCTGATGAATTAAAGCAAGGTGAGTTATCTTCAACAGCATTAGAGACAGATGTTTCAGACAAAGATGTAGCTGAGAATGTTGTTAACTGGGATATTGGTCGTAGTATTTTAATGGATTTGTATACGAATCAAGATGCTTGGGGAAAACGATTAAGTCGTTCTGCTCCTTCATCATTACCTCTTTGGGAGGATCAAGAATATATTTATAATGAAGAAGTATGGAAGCCAAAATACCAAGCAATTAATGAATATTATGGGGTTAAAAGTGGTTCACCGAAAGTTTCCAGTGCTGTAAAATACGATTATTATTTTCATGATGAGGTTGTAAAAGCACATAATCAGTATTTGGCTGAATTATCAGCCAAAACTCAAAAGCCTATTCCTCCTGCTCCCTTAAGTAGCGCTCCATCGGCGCCTCCAAAGCCTTTACCTCCGGTTGATGAAATTGTGATGCTACTGTCTAATAATGATGTGTTTTCATCGGTTTATCCATCTTATCCAAAGCCTTGGCAAACATTTATTGATTCTGGTTTTTCGACCTATAATAAAACAGGTGAGATGGCGTCTAAGTTTAAAGTTTCTAATGGGACTATTACACCTAAAAAAGTTTCTGATGGGATTTCTTCTAATCGTATCAGTGTCATGTTTGTTGAGGAATCTGATTTGGAAAACTCTGAAATAATTGTGGATGAGTATAAAAAAGCTCGAGAAACATTAAAATCAACTATTGAAAGTTTTGCATCTGCTAATAATGTTCAGATTCCTGAAGGATTAAATTATTTTGATGAAAAGGATTTAGAAAAAGTCCGATCTATTTTAGCTCAAGCTAAGTCGGAGCATCTTGCTAAAGCAAAAGAGTTAATGGGTTCTAAAGGAACAATACAAAATCCAACGGCAGAACAGTTAGAAAAAGATGAAGATTTAGCTCTTTTAAAAGCGTTGGAATATGATAAAGACGCGGAAGCTATGATTACGTCCATTAATGCGCCTAAGATTGAAGAGGCGGTAAAAGAAGCCAAGGCTCAAACTAAGTTGATGGAGCAAGTTAATAAGAATGCAAACGATTTAAAATTAAAAGAATTAAAAGAACGTGCTCAAAAACTGGATAAACAGTGCTTAAATGGTGGAATTACAGGGACTTTTAATTTTAATAAAGTAACAATGGAATAGGAGAAGAAAGTGAATAATCCTATTTCTTCAGAAGAACGCGTTGCAAGGGCTCGTTTTATTTCTTGGATTTTTACGGGGATTGCTTCTTTTCTTCTGACTATTAACTTCTTTTTTATTTTAACTTTATTACAGATGGCGGGTCGTCTTCAAGTTCTTGTTCAACTTTTTATGTTTACTCAGTCTTCAGAAGAACTTGTAATTCCAGATGTTTTAAATCAAAATGTGGCTGCTGTGGACTTACTTAATGAGGCTATGGTTCGTTTATATGTGACTAATCGTCATATGCTAATACCAGATCCACAGGAAATGACGCGTCGTTGGGGTGTTGGGGGAGAGCTATATTTTTTATCCAGTTGGCCTTTATATGTCCAATTCGTTCCAAATCTAGAAGAAAAAGTAGAAGGTGTAACAGCGGCAGTTGATGTCGATATTCATAGAGTTTCTCGAATTGGCCCTAATTGGCAGGTAGAGTTTGATATGATTGCCGGAGGACGTCGCATTCCTTATATTGCTACCCTTCGTTTAGAAAACTATCCGGAACGGGCAGTTTATTCTTATGGGTTTAATAATCCTTTAGGAGCAACTGTTACGGAATATTCTTTTTATCCTGTAGAAAAATCAGCAAAATAATTTTTTGTTAAATGAAAATTAATATTGTTTTCTTAAACTAAACTTGTTATGCTACGAGCAGAACAGTAAAGAAAGGAAAGAAAACATGAAAAATATCTTGATTTTTGCTGGTATTGCAGTGACGGCTTTATTAGTCGCTTGCGGTTCTATTTACGAAAAAGAACCAGTTGGTATCGGAATTGATTATTCTGAACTAAAACAATCTCCTTGTGCTTGCTTAGAAGTTGAACTAATGCCTGGATTACCTGAGTGGTATTCATAGTTTAAAGAAGGTTGAAGTTTATGCGCAAGGTAGGCTTCTCTTTAATGAAACACAGGGATCAGTCAGAAAATTCGACTGTTGAAGAGCCAGTTTCTTCTCCGGATATTCAGGAGAATGATGATCTTGAAGAGAATTTACGAGAACGGCGTTATCTTTGGACTGCGCGTGCATTTGCGATTGTCTGTGCTATTAGTTTTTGTACTAATATTATTTTAATTATGGCTCTTTTTTCTTTAGTCCCTTTAACACGAGTTCAGCCTTTTTATTTAACTTTTGAAAACAAGGACGCACAAATTGTTCGCATTACACAGATGCAGCCGGATGCGACTTTGTTGGAACGTGTTGCAGAATCATTGGTTCGACAATATATAGTGACACGTCATTCTGTTGTTTCTGATGTTGATGAAATGTTACAACGTTGGGGAGATCGTGGCCCAATCAGATGGATGAGCAATGATGGTGTTTTTGCTGAATTTAATCAAATGACAAGCGAGGCTTTTTCACGCATTCGCGAAGAACGTTTAACTCGAGAGGTAAATATTTTATCAGCATACAAATTAGAAACTAATCCCGTAGAAGGAGATGCGTGGGAGGCAGAGGTAGAAACAATAGATATGTTGCCGGAACGTTCAGAGCCAATCCGTCAAATTTGGCAAGTTCGTTTGCGCATAAAGTTTTTGAATAAACAAGAAAAGTGGGCGAATCGTTTGAAAAACCCAATTGGTTTTACAGTCGTGCGGTACAGTATTACGCCCAAAGGGAATATGGCAACAGTAGGAGAATAAAAACACTGAAAAATAACGGTTTGTTAATTTTTATGATTTAATATCATTTTTCAGTAGACTTTTGTTCTAAGTTTGATTTATTTTAGTGTTAGGTGTTAATCAATCGAAAGAGTTCGCACATGTCAAAGATGAAAAATACAAAAAAATGGGTGATGATGGCTACGGTAGGTGTTTTTGCACTAACCTCGACCATCGTTTTGGCGCAACAAGTTCAACCGGGAGATGTTGACGCTGCTCAGATGAGTGACGCAATGGCTCAAACGGCAGGTAGTTTTGATGCGATAAATCTTAGCTATATTACTTCGCTCGGAATGCAGCAAAAAGCATGGAATGATCCAATGCAGCATTTAGGGGAAGGTCAAATTAAACCAGGGTATTCTCGATATGTGTGGACACCAGATATTGTCTTGCCTATTCGTTTGCGTGAAGGGATGATGACTTTGATTAACTTACCGACCTGGGAGTTGATAGAAAAAGTTCATATTGGCTCGCCCGAATCTTTCGGCGGTGAAATAGCGGCTCCGAACTCTTTGCTGCTTTATGCCGATCCGACCTATTTAGGCGTAGATAGTAATATGATAATCTTTGGCAGATCTGGAAACAGATATGTTTTCTATTTGCGTAGTGAAACCTATAATACGGATCGGATTACAAACGCAGTTGTCGATGTTTTGGTTGGTCCAAGATATACACCTGTTGCAGATGGTGGAACACTTAATGTTCCTAACGGAGCTTCAGTGACAGCGGGTTCAATAGGAGGTGCACGTGGTGGTGCTCCAGGATGGGCTGGTGCTGGCGGGATCGCACCAGGAGCTAACCAAAATCCAACGGTTGGTTTAAATACGGCAGGAAATGCGCCTAAAAACTGGTTGGAGACCATTCCTGTCGATCCTGAAAAGTTCCGCTTTGATATTGATGTTTTTATCCCAAATCCAAGTGATATTGAATTAGCTCCAGAACGTGTATGGAGAGATGATATTTTCACTTATATTGACTTTGGTAAAAAAGCATTAACAATGACACAACGTCCAGTTGTTAACTTAATTGTTCAAGGATCGGAAGTACCTGTTGGTTCTCGGACAAAAGGCGAACATAGTCGTTTATTAGTAGTTGAAGGTGTCGGAGATATGGTTTTGCGCAATGGTCAACGTTTGGTTTGTTTGAAAATGCGTCGAGATCCGGCAATGGGATTAGATCAAACAGATTATTCTTGGTCAGATGAGAATTTATGGCGTGCAGAGCAGCCCTCTCAACAAGCGCAACCGACACCTCAAGCTTCGACTTATTCTGACGCGGTTGGTAATATGCAGGGAATGCAATTGGTTGAACAAGTCAATGTCAATCCTTATGGTGGTGTGACAGAAAACTTTTATAGTAATATGGCTCCATTACCGGCAGAGGTGAGAAATAATCCTCAAGCCTCTCAAGGAATCTTGGATGTTATGCAAGGAATGGTTGTTCCTTCTTCAGGAAATGCTCCTCGGTCAGCGTTTAATGTTATGCCAACGGACAATATCGCAATTGAGTTGGCAACAGGGACCAATATTTCTGATCTAGAAAATAGATGGGAACAAATTCGTTCAAAGAATAAGGCGTTGTTGCAGGGGTATAATCCTTACTTCTCTGTTGATACAATGGCAGAAGGAGGCGCACCGGAATTATTCCGTTTGCGGATAGGTCCAGTTTCTTCTGTCAGTGTAGGGGATGATATCTGTGAGCAATTGTCTAAGAAAGGGTTAAAGTGCTCTGTAATCAGAACACAATAGTTTAACGATTTAACAAATGTTGGGATACGATGGCAGACAATATTTATCAAAGCTCTTTAGAGCAACATGTCAAGAAATCTAATCGGGTATTTTTGCTGGTTGGAGTTCTTGCTCTTTTGACATTTTTGGTTGCTTTATTTGTCTTTTTCCGTGGGACGACGCAGGCGCCAGAAGAAACTATCATCGAATTCCCCGATAATCAAGGTCCAGAAGTAACAGTTCCTAAGACAGATCCTTTGGATTTAACACGCCCTGTTGATGAAGGGTTAAATTTACGTGCGAATCCCAGCAGCCTTAGCATAGAAGGTGTTGTTGTGGGAAGCTCTACAGAATCCGTAATCACTTTGAGAGCAGAAGGTGGTCCTATTCAATTAGTTAGTATGGATTTAGTAGAGACGCAACAGGATGGTTTTATTATTGAGGGTGGTTGTAAACCAGGAGATGTTATTCCACAAGGAAGCTCATGTAATATTAAGGTTTTATGGAATCCTGTGACTGTTCGGCGGCTTCAAAATAATTTAGATATTCGTTGGAAGTTGGATGATCCAACGGCATTTCCTCCTCCTTCAGAAAAGAATTTAATGATTACAATGTCAGGACAATCCGTTGATTCTGAACCATGTGTTATCTGTGAGGATGTTATTTCTGAAAATGAAGCTAAAGAACGTGAAAAGCTGTTGGGTGTTTTAGACCCTGAAACTGGCATGTATACGAAAGACGGAGAGATCGTTGGCATTGTTGAGCCAGAAAAAATAGCGATTGCTTTAGATGGAACTGTCCTAGGACAAATTTTGAAAGATACAAGTGAAGTCGTCAATGCTGAAGGTAAAGTGATTGGTCGTATTCTACAAGACGATACGATTGTTAATAAAGAATTGAAGGTTTTGGGTGCTGCATTACCTCTTTTGCCTGTTTTGGATAGTACTGGGCAAGTTGTTGGTTCTTTGATTTCAGACGGAACAGTTGTTGATGCAAATCAAAAATTAGTTGGTTTGCCTATGGCGGATGGGACAATTGTCGGTTTAGATGGACGAATTGTTGGTTCTGTTATGCCATGGTCTGTTATTTTGAATCTATCATCTCAAGCAGTCGGTATTACACAAAAGGACGGTTCAGTCATTAATATAGAAAAACATAAGATTGGTCGCGTTTTACCAGGAGGTTTGGTTGTTAATGCAACAGGTAATATTATCGGCGGAGTTGTTCCAAAAGGGTTAGCTATTGGGCATGGTTGTCATTCTCTCGGCAAGGTTCGTCAGAATGGTAAAATTATGAATGCTTTTGAACAACAAATCGGTTATGTGACGACAGATGGCTTGGTGATGGATATGGGCGCAGTTCCAACGGGTATGGTCGTACGTGAAGGTTTAATCATAGACACACAAGGAAGTGTTATTGCTTTTGTTAACTCTGAAGGAAAAGCAATTAGTGCGACAGCAGATATGTTGGGTTGTCTGAATCCTGATGGTACAGTTGCCTCTGGTAAAGAAATAAAGGGTGCAGTTCTTCCTCGAGGTCGTGTAATCGGATATGATTTACAAGTTCAAGGAATTGTTTTACCAAATGGCTCTGTTGTTAAACAAACTGGAGATGCAGTTGGTAAAGTTTTATCAACAGGTTATGCCGTTGACATCAATAATAAAGTTTTTGGAGCAGTTGTTCCAAAAGGGACAGCCATTGCTCAAGGGTGTGTATTATTAGGTATTATTGACTTGGACGGTCGCGTGTTGGATACAGCGGGAAAACACGTTGGAACAGTTAATCCGGATAAAAATGTTATGAACCAAGCGCGAGAAATTATTGGTGCGGTAACACCTGCTGGCGCGGTTGTTGGTATTGATGGCAAAATGATAGGAATTGTTCGCCCGGATGGTAAAGTTGTAGATAAAACAGGTCAGGTTATCGGGTGTGTAAATCCAGATGGAAGTGTGGTCAATGATAAGGGAGAAATTATTGGTCGTGTTGTTTCTATTGGTGGTGTTGTTTTGGATGAAAATGGTAATCCGACCGGTTGGACAGTAATAGGAACAGATGTCTACGATGAGAATGGTCGTAAGATTGGAACATTAATTGATGGCAAAGTTGTCAATGACCGTGGAGAGATTATAGGCTTTATTCCGCCGGATGGTATTATCGTTTCTCCTGAGGGGCGCTTCTTAGGTCGTTTCACAAGTAAAACGGGCTATGCAGTAGATCAAGAAGGCAATCGTTTTGGTCGTGTTTTGCCTGACTTAACAGCCGTCAGTTTAGAAAAAAGTGAAATTATTGGTGCTTTGATACCAGACGGTAGTCAAGTTATCAATATCAATGGTGAAAGAATTGGTTCAATTCAAGCTGATGGAACAGTTATTGATGTGAACTTACAGCCGATGGGAATTATTCGTGCGGATGGTTCAGTTGTGAATGCTGATGGCGTTATTTTAGGTGGTCTAATGCCAACAGGTACAGTTTTAGATTGGAATGGAAATGTTATCGGTAGTGTTCAAGGAACAGGAAAAGTTCTTTCTTCCTCTCAAGAAGAAGTTGGTACGATACAGTTAAATAGGACAGTACGTGACACGAATGGAGATGTTGTTGGTATGGTTTTCCCTGAAGCTTCCATTCCTTTAGGAGAAAATGGCGAGCTTTTAGGCTTTTTGACTATTAACGGAGATGTTAATAAAGACGGTAAAAAGATTGCTCATATGACAGCAGCAGGAACGATTTTCAATGATGCTGGCGCGGTTATTGGAAGTTTGGTTCGTTTAGGTTCTGTCATGGGGAATAATAAGGAGATTCGTGGTTGGCTTTCTTTCCAAGGGAAATTGAATAATACAGAAGGGAAACCGATTGGTTCTGTTATGCCGGATGGATATGCAGTAAATGATGAAGGTATGCAAATTGGTCATATTATCCCTCGTCAAACCGTGACAGATTTACAAGGTGCTTTTGTCGGGACGGTTTCGGTTGATGGACGTGTATTAGGACGGACAGGTGAGGTTTTAGGTGCTTTCCCATTCGATAATCGTATGATGAATGAGAATGATATTTGGGTGGGTCGTGTTTTGCCTGCTGGTTTAGCTTTAGATCCTGCCGGTGTTCTTTTAGGGCATACACGTTATGATGGAGCGGTTGTTAACAATCGCGGTCAGTTAATCGGTATGGTTGCTTCAGATAATCGATTATTGAATGCAAATGGTGATGTATTAGGACAATATATTCCTTATGGAGCTCTTGTTTTCGATCAAAAAGGAAAAGTTTTGGGTTCTATGGGATTTGATGGAAAAATTCGTAATGCTAAAGGCGGAGAGTTAGGTATTTTAATCGGTACAACAGTTGTTGATGCAAACAATAATGTTGTCGGTCAAGTAATGATACCAGGCTATGCTTTGAATGAGCAAGGAAAAGTGACAGGACATATTTTCCCAAATGCAACAGTTTTACGTAAAACAGATACGGAGACAGTAAGGGATACTTATACAACGAGTCTGAGAATTGTTGATCGTAATCGTGGTGTTGTCGGAGGTTCTGTTCCTTTTGGAATAGCATTAGGGCTTGATTTAGCTATTCCTGGTAATGTTATGCCAGATGGTGGAGTTATGGGAGGCGGTGCGCTTGCCGGTCGTGTTTTAACAGATCAAACGATGTATGATTTGTTAGATCGCGTTTTGGGTGGCGTCATTGCGCCAAATGTCATCGTTTCTAAAGATGGTCATGTTGTTGCAAGTACTTCCGTTTCAAGTACTATTAATGATGCACAGGGATCTAAATTAGGAACTTTAATGCCATTTGGTTCTGTCTTAACGGCACAAAATGAATTGGTTGGTTTAACAATGCCAAGTGGTGTTGCTGTTAATGATTTTGCAAAGAAGCTTGGTTTTGTCGCTTCCGATGGCTCAGTTGTCAGTGCAGGAGGTGCTTTAGCTGGTCGTGTTATGCAGGACGGAACAATAGTCCAGTTGCTTACTCGAGATGTGTATGGTACGATGCCGGATATTGGGGATGTCGTTGCGAGTGGTGTTGCTATTGGCTTGAAACCTGAATTGTTCGGTCGTGCAATGCCTTCTGGTGATGTTCTGAATACATCAAATGAGACAATTGCTCAAATTTTGGATGATGCAACTTTATTGGGCAATGATGGTAATTTGGCAGGTGCTTTAGTTTCCTGGCGTACAGCTATTGATCACCAAACAAATGTCATCGGTAATACAACGGGTGATGGTAATGTGACAAGCATTCAAGGTAATGTCATCGGTAATTTAGCTTCTAATGGCGCAGTAAAGGGTTCACATGCGTTGAAAACCTTGGGCGCTGTTATTCCAAATAACCTTGTGACGGATAATCAATGTAAAATTGTAGGTCAAGTTCGTTATGATGGTCGAGTGATAGATGGTAATGGTCAAGTAGTCGCTGTATTGAATTTAGATGGCTCAGCCGTATCTCTGGATGGAACCAATGTCGGAGGGGTTGTTCAAAAGGGCTCGGTTATCGCTGAAGATGGAACACTTCTTGGACGGACATTGCCAGATGCAGATGTTGTAGATATCAGTGGCGTTTCTATTGGTTGCTCTTTGTTCGATGGTACAGTCATAGATCATGATGGAAATGTGATTGGTAAAGTTCTAAAACGCGGTATTGTTGTTGACGAAAATGGTAATGTTATTGGTCGAGTATTACGAAATGGTCAGGTTGTTAACAGCAAAGGTGAAGTAATCGGTAAAGTGTTAGGTGATGGTACTGTTGTAGATAACGATGGTAATGTCATCGGTCGAGTGATGGATTTGAAGAAAGAACAATTGCTGTTTGATGAAAATGGCAAGATTATGGGAACAATGGATAAAGCCGGTCGCGTTTTTGATAATAAAGGAAAACATTTATTTACTGTCGGAGCAGATGGAACCCTTTATGATCCGAATGGTAATATTATCGGACGAATTGATGATGAAGGTAATATTTACGATAATGCGGGTAATATTATTGGTAAAGTAGGTAAAAATGGAATTACGACAATGCCTAATTATCTGTATGATGCAGATGGTAATATTATCGGCTATATTAAAGATGGTAAGGTTTACAACACTAATGGTGAACAAATAGGTGAAGTATTGCCGGATGGTACGATCATGATTAATGGAAAACCATGGGGTCGTATTAATCCAGATGGAAGTATAACGCTATTTGGCGATGAAAGTTGTGTTAATAGTAAGTATAATGGAACAGTTACAGATAATGCAGGTAATTTGCTTTATACAATTAAATGTGGCCAAGTTTATGATGCAAATGGCAATTTAATTGGAACCATTGATGAAAATGGAATTATCAGAGATTTGAATGGTAATATTATTGGTCGTATAGATGAAAATGGAAATTTACTTGATGCAAATGGCAATATTATTGGAAAGTGGTCTCCAGATTCTTTAGATTGTTTAAATGCTCAATATAATGGGTCCGTTCATGATAATAGTGGTAAGTTACTTTATACAATTAAATGTGGCAAGGTTTATGATGCAAATGGCAATTTAATTGGAACAATTGATGCCGATGGGGTTATTCGTGATTTGAATGGAAATGTAATTGGTCGTATAGATGAGAATGGCAACTTGTTAGATCCTGACGGCAACATTATTGGAAAATGGACCTCAGATGATAATTGTATGAATGCTCAATATAATGGAACAGTTCGTGATGGACAAGGAAAAGTTCTTTATACGATTAAATGTGGTTATGTTTATGATGCAAATGGCAATTTAATAGGAACCATTGATGCTAATGGCGTTATTCGTGATTTGAATGGAAATGTCATAGGAACATTGCGGGATGGTGTTCTATATGATCCAAATGGTAATATAATTGGTAGATGGTCTCCTGAAGGTGGAGCAACGGGTTTTGTGTCCGGCCGCAATTTATTGGAGGGAGCAGGTCTTGGAAGTGGTGGTTTAAATTTAGGCGGACGTCGAATTGCTATTGGAGATAAAGAATTTATGGTTTTACCGGATAATTCTATTATTAACCCAATGACAGGAGCTGTGGTTGGTCAATTGAAAAATGGTGTTCCTTATTCATTGTCTAATAACTTGTTGGCGGATGAATTAAACGCTGGTTCTGATCAAAAATTTACAGGTCAAGAAATCCTTCAATTTTCTCCGGAACAAGCTGCTCAAATGCGTAATTTGTTAGCAAAACGTAGAGAAGGAATGAAACAGGGAATTGGTTCAAAACTATCTAAGATTACACCAGATGGTCGTGTCTTGGCTAGAGCTAAGAAAAAACAAGCTAAAGATTTCGGTTCAAAAACGGTTTCTTCGTGGCCTGTAGATATGAGTCGGATGATTTTGAAAGACAAAGCTATTCCTGCTGTTTTACAACGTTCAATTGATAGTCGTTATATGTCTGTTCCTGCTTCAGCGATTGTTGAACGTCATGTTTATGCTGAAGATGGTCGGAACATTATTATTCCAGCGGGTAGTAAGCTTATAGGTTCGGTAACAGGGAGCCCGGGTACGAACCATGTTGCTAAGTTGGAAATTTCTTGGGAACGATTGATTCGTCCGGATGGTGGTTCTTTTACTCTTCAAGCAATTTCTGGTGATGCTCAGGGTCGCGGAGGTGTTGCTGCTTACTTGGATGAAATGTTCTTGGCACGTTATGGTAAGCCGATCTTACAATCTACAATGGTTTCAGCGATTAGTTATTTAGTCGCATCCGATTCAACGGTAACTCAAAATCAAGATTATGGAACTTCTTCGCAGTCCGATCGAGCAAAGGCGGCTCAAGATGCGCGAGAGAACTTTATTGATGATATGGAAATGATTTTTAATCAGTTAATTGAAGAATCTTCCTCTACACCACCAGTTGTTTTTGTTCCTGCGGGTACGAGAATGACAATTTTTGCTATGGAGGATTTGTGGTTGAGAACAGAAGAAGATGATGTTGATGACTATGAGGCCGAGATGGGGGCAGATACAACTGAGGCTAGGACACCCGGTCAACAGTATGGTATGGCTCAACGTCCTGTAGGCGGTTCAATGGGAGGTTCTGCTTCTACAGCAGATATTTCTTCTCCTGATCAAGGCACGGTTACATCAACAGACGATATGTATTATGATCCGGGATATACAGGAGAAGGCGAAACTCAGATGGAGATAGGAACAAATCAAGCAGATGAAAATCAAACACTTTATCAACCTACGCCGTCATCGACACAATCTACTTCTTCAAGAGAAACTAATCCTGGTCGTCCAATGACTTTAGAAGAGCTGTATAATTCACAACAAGGGTTAAGTTCTTATCCGTCAGCTACCGAAGCTGAAAGAATTTCAACACCGTTGCAACAACGTCAACAGACAACACCAGGAGGAGGTAATTCTTCCTCTTCTTTGGAATTGTTCTAAAAGGAGACACAAATGCCAGAGTTATCTATTTCCGAAACCTATAAAGTTTTGGAATCGGCATTGCGGCCATTGTCTTATTGGTATAGTCAAGATAATGTAGAAGAGGTTGCTGTAGATCATCCCGGTTCTATTTGGCTTCGTTTACGTGGTAAAAGAGCATATCCGTGGGTTGAACAGATTGATCCTAAGCTAACACGAGAATATTTAAATAATATTCTTTATATTATAGCAAACAGTTATGATTATTCTTTTGAACCGACAGAAGGAACTCCGGTTGTTTATGCTACACTTCCAGGAGGACATCGTTTTACGGGGATTAGTGGTCGTAACGTTATGTATGATAATGACGATTTAACAGGTGGTGTGGCGCTAGCTATTCGTGTTTATAAGGAAGATGTAGGGATTGAGTTTAAGGATTTTAACTTAGAGCAAGGAGAACGTTTACGTCCATTAAGCAAGTTAGCAAATGTAGAAGATCCTGATGATCCTTATGATCGCTTGTTGCTTTCAATACGTAAAGGAGAGCATATTCTTATTAGTGGCGGAACAGCAACAGGTAAAACAACATTTTTAAATAATATGATTAAATTGGTGGATGAGCATAAGCGTATTTTAACGATTGAAGATACGCGGGAACTTATTGTTCCACACAAGAATCGAGTACATATTGTTTTGCCTCGTACAGATCAAACGAATGGATTCACTTATCCACGCGTCATTGACTTGGTTGTTCGTTTTACTCCTGATGCAATTATCGGAGGAGAGATTTCAACATCAAATGCAAGTGCTATTTGGGAATTAATGGGATCGGGTCACGAAAACTGTTTTGCTACAATTCATGCGGAGAATCCTGAAGAGGCGTATAAAGCTTTTGTGGCACGTATTATGCGTACAACTCCAACGATAGATCGTGATAAAACGCTGCGAGAAATGAGGGATAAGCTGCGGGTCGTTCAGATTAATCGTAACGGCAATATTCGTGCTGTGACAGCGATTACATAGATTTTAAGGATAAAAAAGCACATCTTTAAGATGTGCTTTTTGTTAACGAGCTCCTGTCGGAGGAATATTAATTTGTGCTATCCAACCAGGTCGGATAATGCTTGTCGCATATTCGATATTCCCGAGTTCGATGGTATAGCTTGCAACCCCGGTCATACGAGAAGCTTCTTGATAGAAATCACGCGCTTCGCGGTCACGACGAGAAGGGTTTTGGAGATAAAGAACACAGCCTTGTGTTCTTTCTGCAATACCACAACGTTGTCTATTTGCAGGGACTTCTGGATTAAGGACGACACCGGTTAAACCTTGGGTATGTGTTTGACCACCACCACCAGACATTGTGCATCCTAACATCATTCCGAAAAATAAGACAGTACATAAAACACCGACCATCACTTTTGTTTGTAAAATAGAGGGAGGTAAGCCCAATTGAGCGGCAAAGTTATTATCATACAGTCCCTGACTATTTTTTATCTCTTGTTGAGCTGCTTTTTTTTCATAAGCTGGAATAGAAGGAGCAGCTGTTTTGACTCCTGTTGACAAAGATGGAGCAGAAGCAGAGACCGGAGTTGTTGCAGATTTACCCTGAGATGGAATATTTGGGGCTTTAAATACCGGTTTTTGTTCATCAGTCATTTTATTCTCCTTCTTTTACAAGGCGCAAAATGCGAGGTTGCATAGTAATTAAATATTCAACACCTTTCCAATCTTTATTAAAGATAGAACCAGGGATACCAATAATGCTCAGGTTATCATCAATATTATAGAAAGAATAGAAAGAAGTAACTTCGCCGTTAATTGTATCTAAAGATATATTGGTTTCAATCCGATCAGGAGCTTGAATATTACTTTGTAATAGTAAAGATAAGTCTCTTTCTGGTGTCTGAGAGCGAGCACATTGACCGATATCGAAACGAACCTTCCAAGCATTTGGCATAATAGCAACTCCTTCAGAGACTAAATTTACATTAACTTGTTTTTGTAGACTGTCGATTAAGGAATAGTTCTGTTTTTGATGTCCGGTGACAATCATACGTCCCATAATGCCGCCAACAGACATATTGACACGTTTTACGCCAAAGTGTTGAATAATTGTTTGCCAATCTAAATTAGGTGTGTTTGGACGTTCTGTTAACCGATAAACTTTGACATCCATCATTAAAAGTCTGGGATCTTCTTTTAAATATTGCATCAATCTTTCAACCGTCGCCTGAGTTTCAGTATTGGCTCTAAAATAGAGTGTATTTGTGCCAAAATCGGGTTGGACATTTGTAATACCAGCACCACGTAAAGCATCTAAGACAGCGAACAAGCCAACTCGTCCACCCGGAACTGATAACTCAAAACGGGCCCATCTCGATAAATAGAGCTTCTTTTTGGTTGCATCATAACGGAAGTAAGCATCTCCTGCATTGACAAGTTCTTCTATAACAGCAGACAACTCGCCTCGTACATCTTCAGCAGAAATTTCTGGATATAATCCGTCATCGGAGAAAACATGAATGTTAGCTTCTGTTAATAAATTTTGAAGAGCTAAATCCAATGGTTGATTTGTAAAAGTATAACCATTGACTTCATACCTTGGAAGCGGATCATTTTTATCCAGCCGTATCATTTTAAAATCATTTATATTCATCGGAATATTAGAAATGATTTCTTTTGTGGGGAAAGGAATTGCACAACGAACAGGTGTTTCAATATTTAGACTGGCAGCCGATGTTGTATCCATAAGAGGAATATCTTTTCCTTTTTGTAAGCGGCGATTTACTTGCTGTTGTTCATTGAAACGAGCGATAGGTGACCCTGGTTGAGATACCGGAGGCATTTCAATAACTTGAGCGGGCTGAATAATGACCGGCATGATAACAGGTCCTAAATTTTGTTGCGTGAAAGGGCAAGGGTCAGAATATTGAACTCCATTAAAATCCGGAATTGGAGGCTGATAAGTAGGAGAAGTTGTCTCACACGGAGATGGTGTTTGAGCAATCTGAGCTAAGCTTGGTTGTGTCCAGGCTATTAAAGCTAATGCTCCGGCGAATAAAAGGCTTGTTTTTTTTATGTGATTGATTGTGTGTATCATCAGCGTCACCTATTCCTTTTTGGGTTCATTATTTGATGAAGAAGTTACATTAAGTGAGTCAAGATTGACTTGAGCTTCTTCTTCTGTTTTCTTATAATCTTCAATAATTTTTTCCGGCGATACTTCATAAGGATCTTCCATTAATTCAAAACCGTCTGGAGCTGGTCCGATATATTCTTTTTCTTGACTTGTATCCATTTCTCCTAAGATTTTACGGGGGTCAACCTCATTTTGTTCTTGCGCCGGTTTTAAATTTTCCGGTAAATCTTCTAGTTCTTTTTCTAAAGCTTCCAGAAGATTTTCCATTCCTTCGCGACCGCCGGGGACTTCCGTATCAATGACTTCTTCCAGAAGTTGATTTTCTAATAAATTTTGTATGTTTTCTTTTAATTCATTCATTAAATCAACGACAAAACCGTAATAAGGATATTCTGTTTTATCCATATTATTCAAGCGAACACAATGTGCACTAATCCAATTTGTCGCTTCTTCATATAAATTTTTTTGTCTCATAAAATTCGCTATTTCCCAATTTTTAGTTTTGGGAATTTGAAGATTAGGATCATCTTCCGGAATTTCCGGTGTTTCTGGAATTTGTTGAGGAGCTAACATTTCAAGGACTTCAGAAGTTGGGTTTGCTTCTTCTGATAGGATATTTTCTGATAGTTCTTCAGAAGTCACTTGTTGAGAAAGATTGTTAGGGGTTTCAGAAATTTCCTCAATAGCCTGTTGGTCTATAGAAACTTCTGGAAGAGCGGGCATTTCATTCAAATGAATTTCTTCAGAAGATTCGAGTTCTGTCGTTGGCTGAGCTATTTCAGGTATTTTAGGCATCGTCTCAATTGAAGAATTTGGAGAAAATTGCTCAATAATCTTTTCCTCTGCTTTTGACTGTTCCTTATCTTCTTTTCTTTCTTCTGGTATAGACGGTTGCTCATTTAAGCTTGAAGTATCGATTTCGGTTTCAATTTTTTCTTGAAGAACTGAATTAGTTTCAGCGTTCAAAGAGCTTACTTCTGTTTTTTCTTCTGTTTCTATGACTTCTGCTGTTTGAGAGATTTGATGAGTTTTTTGTTCTTCCGAAAATTCGGATACATGTTCGACAGGCTCTGTTATATCATTTTGAGCAACGTTATTGAGTAAATTTTTTAGTTGATTAATAACCTTTGTTCCTTCATCTCCAAACAAAGCTAACCAGTACTCCAATGTTGGAATACGTTCAATTAATTGCATATTATTTACAGATTGAGGATCATTGATATATTGATAAGCTTCTTCCCAAGCCGCTAGAGCACCATAATAATGAATAGCATGATCTGCTTTTTTCTTAAGTATTTCTTTTGTCGGTTCGTCGACACCAGTCATTGTATCAAGAGAAGTTTGAATAAAACTTGTCCATTCAGGACCTAAAACATCTTGAGCTTTTTCGACCAAGGGTGTTAAAGTTTCCTGATCTTCTTGATAAGCTATCAGAGCTTCTATAAGTGGCTGCAAGGTTGGATCAATGTTCATTATGTTATCCTTATCTATTTCTCTTTTGTTCAGTATAAAGAAAGATAGTTAATGTTTCTTTAAAAATCAGCCTTTTCATCATCAATTAAATGAACAGAAAATTTTGTTGGTTGTTTTGTCCGACGAAATTTATCAAAAGATTTATTTTCTTTTTTTCGTGCAGCTTCTTTTGCTTCATTCTCAGCCATTGCTTCTGCGGCTTGCTTATCAAAGATAGTTGTTAATTTTTCTCTGATTTCAGCCAGTAAAGGCTCTTTTTTGAAAGCGTCTGTTATTTGTTCAATGATTTCTTTTTGGAGTTCTTTTACTTTTGAAATACCACTTTTGAGATTTTCGTGCATTTTATCTACGTCAGAATCGATAACAATGTATTTTAATGTTTCTAAAACACGTTCATTTTGAGTTTCAATCATTGATAAAATATTTTGCTTTTGTGTCTCATGAACAACAGATTCTAGTAAAATGATTTGTTCGGTTATTTTTTCTGCTTCAGATTTTGTATAAATGACAGAAGTTGGCTCCGATTGTCCTCGTCCGGGTATTCCGTAAGTTTCCCACAATGGAGATATTTCCTCTGGTGTCGGAAGATTATTTTTTATTTGTAAAGCTTCATTTCCTTCGTGAAGAGCTTGACTTTCTTCTTCCTCTGATAAATCTTGATGCTTTAAGAAATTTAAATAATCGCGGATTTCCTCTCCGCCCGGTATATTTTTGAGTGCAATTTGAACTTCTAATGTTGCATCTTTTAACAGCATGGCGTTGTATTGTTGATTAGCTTCTGGGCCTAAGATTGACAATTGACGATAAATGTTAATAAGCCGTTGAGCTGTTGCTTCAGCCTCTTCATTAGAGGATTGTTTTCGCTTTAGAAATTCTTTTTTCCAAGAAAGAATATCAAGTGCCATTTTTTTATTCCTTATTTAAAAATAAAGAGCAACAATCTTTGAAAGTTTTTTTAAGTCGCTTTCAGTTAAATTTTGCTCTGTTCCGTCTGCAGCTTTAAATACAATTTTTCCTTGTTGTTTAGAAAATGTTCCTGGTAAAAAGGTATTCTCTTTTTGTTCAAAAAGGACAGGAGCTCCTTCTTCTAAGGGGATATCTGATGCTAGAATGTAAGTAGCAGAAAAATTGCCAAAAGGCAAAGGAGCGTTAATTTTAATTCCTTTTAATCCTTGAGCCCAAGGAAGCGAAGCTTCCATTTCTGAAGTTTGCTCTTTGAGGACAAAAGTTCCGTTTTCAGTTGTTGCATTATGAACTAATATTTTTTTGCTCAGATTGAGAGATTTAAGCGGAAGATCATTATAACCTCCTTTAGGATGGAAAATGCCAGGTTTCCCTGTTTTTTTGAATTCTTGAAGGGTTCCTGCCATATCCAATTCATAAATTTGAATCTGTAAAGTTTCTGTCGTGAAACCAAGAGCATGAGCAATTTTTTTAAATTGTTCTTCTGTAACTTCGCGTTGCCCCATTTCAATGCGATGATAAACGGACAATGTTAATCCCGCGCCTTTGGCAACATCTTGTAAGGTTAACATTTTTTCACCGCGAATATAACGTAAGCCGGCGCCTAGTGTTTTTAAACCACTTTTTTCATTGATTTGTTTACGTCTGTCTTGCTCTTTTTGCCACGCTTGTAGGACTTCGGGTTGAGAAGTCTTTTCATAAACAAAAATACTTTCCTTAGGACAATCTAAAAAAGATGAAATTTTATCCAATTGTTCTTCGTCAATACGACGATAACCTTTTTCAATTTTACTGATGGCCGATAAGCTTACACCTAAAATTCCGGCAATTTCTTTCATTGTTTTTCCGCGCGTCCGTCGTATCATACGAATTTGATTTGGAAATATAATTTCTTCCATTTGTTTTCTCCTTTTTGTTCTTTTCCTTAGTTATAACAGATTTTGTTATGAGAAAATAGACAAAAAATAAAAAAAATACATTTTTTTCTAAAATAAAGAAAAAGTATATCTAGAAAAAACGTCCAGTTCGACGAATAAAGCGCCAGTTACTCTTGACAAAATCTTTTGCATGTTTGTTTTTTGCACGCATACTGTCATCCAGCTTCGAACGCGTTTCATGTGTATTTTCACGAATTTCATCGAAAAGATCTCGCCAAGTATGTGTATCTTCAGGTCTTGCATTTCGATTCGCACGCTGTGTTGTATCAGAAGCTGTTTGTTGAGCTCTACGAGTCGGATCTTGTTCTAAAGTACGTGTATAAATCGAAGTCAAAGGAATCGAAACTAAAGAAGTCGTAAATTGTATTGGTTTTTGAACTAGAGCCATTGTTTTTGTTAGATATTTATTATATGCAATCGCTCGTGCAGATTTCTTTATCGCATAAGAAGTTACTTTTCCAGTTGTTTGAATCGTTTTTTTCGCGGTTTTCCGAATAACATAATTCGTAACATTATTAGCTGCAATAAGAGCTCCGCCTAGAGTATACATAATCCCCGCTCCGGTAAAAGCGACAGTCGCAGCTGCAAGAG
>CASDQF010000054.1 GCA_949282845.1 uncultured Alphaproteobacteria bacterium
GTATGGACTATGTTTTGATCGGGAGGGCGCGAACTGTTGATTTGCCATTTACCCAACTGATAGAAAATTTAAAAGAAGCTTTAAATAAAGTAAAGGAGACTTCTTAATGAATTTTCTACAAAAAATAGGTTTGTTTTTAATTGATTGTTATCGTGTCTTAGTTTCACCTTTTAAGACACCGTGTTGTCGATTCCAGCCTACTTGTTCTCAATATGCAAAAACGGCGATACAAAAACATGGATTTTTTAAAGGAAGTCTGCTAGCATGCAAACGACTCTTGAGATGTCATCCTTGGGGGGGAAGCGGTTATGACCCCGTTCCAGATAATTTAAAGGAAAAACACACGAATGAAAAATGAAAATAAAAGTATTTTGACAGCAGTTTTATTGTCTTTAGTCGTTATCTTTGGGATGGAGTTGCTGTTTCCATCTCAAAAAACAGTTTCAACATCTTCAAATATAACGGTTCAAAAAGAGCCTATTGAGGAAAAGGAAATTGTTTCTGTTCCGGAAATCGTCCTTTCTTCAAAGGATGAAACAGCTCCTGTTGTAACGATTCAAAGTGAAACTTTATCCGGTTCTATTCGTTTAAAAGGGGCTCGTTTTGATAATCTTGTTCTCTTAAAATATAAGGAAACAACAGCAGCAGATAGTCCTGATGTTTCTTTTTTAACGCCAGAATTTTTTGCAGATTTTTCAGTGTCATCTTTCGATAAAAATATCGAGATGCCGACGGCTGAGACAATTTGGGAAACTTCTCAAACTGTTTTGACACCAGAGCAACCAGTTATTTTAACCTGGACGAATAAACAAGGTTTTATTTTTGAAAGAACAATCTCATTAGATGAGAATTATATGTTTACAATCACTGATAAAGTGAAGAATCCGACAAAACAAAAGTTCTCTTTAAGCTTTGGGGGCAGTATAACGCGTGTTAATCCTTTGGAAAAAGGAACAACGACAGTTCATGAAGGTTTCGTTGGTGTTATGAATGAAACTTTAGAAGAAGAAAAATATCCTGTTTTAAAAGAAGAACAAAAGATTTCTTTTGCAACAGAGGGAGGATGGATTGGTCAAACTGATAAATATTGGTTAGCAGCCATGGCTTTTAATCAAAAAACAGCAAATGTTAAAGCTGATTATTTTTATCAGGAAATTCAAGGAAAAAATATTTTTCAAACACGTTTTGTTATGCCGACAGTATCTTTAAACTCTGGGAAAGCAGTCGAAAATAAAACTTTTTTCTTCGCAGGACCTAAAGAGTTAAAAATTATTACAAATTATATGGATAATCTAGGAATTGAAAAATTTGATTTGGCAATTGATTTCGGTTGGTATTACTTTTTAACAAAGCCTTTTCTTTATATTTTAGGTTGGTTAAATCAATTGGTCGGGAATATGGGAATTGCGATCTTAATTTTTGCAACTTTGTTGAGAATTTTGCTACTGCCTATTGCCGGGAAATCTTTTGAAAGTATGGCTAAGATGCGTAAACTACAACCTAAAATTCAAGAAATCCAAGAACGCTTTAAACACGATAAATTGCGCCAAAATCAGGAGACGATGGCTCTTTATAAAAAAGCTCAGGTTAATCCTGCTTCAGGTTGTTTACCTTTATTTATTCAAATTCCTGTATTTTTCTCATTATATAAAGTTTTGTCTGTTTCGATAGAAATGCGTCAAGCTCCATTCTTTGGATGGATACATGATTTGTCTGCTCCGGATCCAACATCTGTTTTTACATTGTTCGGATACCTTCCATGGCCTATCCCTGGAATTTTAAATATCGGCGTTTGGCCTGTTTTAATGGGGATAACTATGTATTTGCAACAAAAACTGTCATCTCCGATGACAGGTAATACTCAAGAAAATCCGACCATGTCTGCTATGAAATGGATACCGCTGATTTTTATGTTTATGATGGGACACTTTGCTTCCGGTTTGGTTATCTACTGGACATGGAGTAATATCTTATCTATTGCTCAGCAGCGCTATGTTATGCATAAATACGGTGTAGATAAATGAGTGAAAAAGACGAACTTATAAAAGCCGGTGATATTTTATTTAATAAACCGTGTATGTTTATGTTGGGCGTGGCTCAGCCTGAGCAAGTCCCGCCGGCAGATCGTCTTGAAATAGCATTTGCAGGTCGTTCTAATGTGGGTAAATCAAGCTTAATCAACGCTCTTGTTCGACGTAAGGATTTGGCTCGCGCTTCTGCGACGCCTGGTCGGACACAACAACTTAATTATTTTAATTTAGCCGATTTAATTTACTTAGTGGATTTGCCGGGCTATGGATTTGCTCATGCTCCGGAGAAAAATGTTAAGTTATGGAATAACTTGGTTTTCTCTTATTTAAAAGGTCGTCCCTCTTTGCGACGTGTTTTCCTATTGATTGATTGTCGTCAGGGAATAACAAAAAAGGATTTGGAAGTTATGAAAATGCTCGATAAAGCAGCAGTTTCTTATCAGATCGTTTTAACAAAAGTAGATAAATTGAAGTTAACTGCTCTGGAAAAAGTAAAAACAACAATAGAAGAGCAAATAAAAGAGCATACGGCATGTTATCCAGAAATGCTTGTGACGAGCTCTGAGAAAAATCTAGGAATAGATACTGTTCGTGCAGCCGTCGCCGAGTTATTGGCGCACTAAGAGAAAACAAAATAGCCTACTTTATGCAGGCTATTTTTTTCAGGGAAAAATAAGTTAATTTTTGGCTGTTTCTTTTGCTTTTTTAGCTTCTGCTTCTAAACGACTGCGATATAAAGCAGCAAAATCAATCGGTTGTAAAGCTAATGGAGCCAGACCTGCTTCTCGTGTTGTATTCGCAATAATGGCTCTTACATAAGGGAAAAGAAGATGAGGAATTTCAATCAGGAGAACTGGTTGAATATGCTCTTCTGGAAGATTTAGCATTACTAATCCACCATAAGTTAGTTCGCAGATAAAGGCTGTTTTTTCTTTTGCTTTCGCATTTATTTTAACGACCAAATCAACGGTAAAGATATTTTTTTCTTTATCTACTTTTTTAGCATTAACATCAATAGAAATGTCAATTTTCGGAGCTTCAATCATTTCAGCCATTAAAAAGGGCATTTGAGGGGCTTCAAAAGAAAAATCTTTAATATATTGGTTCATGATTTGAAGATTGGGTTGTTGAGCTTGTTGTTTATCAGTCATTTTTTCCTCTTAATATCTTTATTGATGTTTTATAAATGAAAACTATATATGAATATAATCTAAAAAAAAGATTTGTCAGTAAAAAAATATATACTTTTGAAAAAAGAGCTGATATTCTACATACAAAAAGAAAAGAGGAAAAAATGCAAGCAGAGTGGATTATTTTAACAGTTGTTGTTGTTTTGCTGGTTTCAAAATTAATATCTGTATTAGGGAAAGAGCCAGTTCAAGGTGAGAAAGTACGTTTAGTTTCAAAGACTTCTGGTCAAGTTTTAGAAATGCGCTTGATTAAAAGTAAAGAAACAGACCAAAAAATAAAGCAACCGACTTCTTTTAATGAGGAAGATTTTTTAATGGGAGCCAAAATGGCATTTCATGCAGTTGTTGATGCTTTTGCCTGTGGGAATAAAGAGGCTTTAAAACCTTTGTTATCAAAAAAAGTTTATGATGCTTTTGTGTCTGATATTGAAGAGCGTCAGAAGAAAGAGGAAAAAATGGAATTTTCTCTTATAGCTATAGATTCATCTAAAGTTCTTCAAAAATCTTCAGAGCAACAACCAACAACTGTGACCGTTGAGTTTATATCTGAGCAAATGAATGTTTTAAAAGATAAGGAGGGAGTTGTTTTAGAAGGAGATCCGATTCTGATTACAAAAGTTTTAGATGTTTGGACTTTTGAAAAAGAGGGAAAGGGGCGTTCTAATTGGATTGTCACAGCGACTAAAAGCGAGGCGCTTCATGCTTAAAGTGAAGTTTTGGATAATTGCTGTTTTAATTGTATTAGCTTCTTGTGCCAGAGAGCCGGAAAAGTCTTTTGAATTAAAACGGGTTTCTTTTAAAGAACTTCCCGGATGGCGTGAAGATTCTCTCAATGAGGCAATGCCGGCTTTGCTAAAAACGTGTTCTTCTCCGATTGAAGGGTGGGAAAACTTTTGTACAGGTCTTATGCGCGTTCAAGATAGGTCAGAACGTCAGATTCGAAGTTATCTAGAGGCAATGCTTGTTCCTTATGAAGTGCGTTCTTATGGAAAAAATGAAGGGACTTTTACGGGCTATTATGAAGCGTCTTTGCATGGTTCTTTCGAAAAGTGTGAAAAGAATAAAGTACCATTGTATGGTTTGCCGGAAGATTTAGTTCGGTTGGATACACGAACAGTTTGTGAGCCAGGAGGCGATAAAGGAACTGTTATGGGAAGAATACAAAACGGCAGATTTCAACCTTACTTTACACGAGCGGAAATAGAACAACAGTCAGTTAATGCTCCTGTTCTTTTATGGGTTGACGATGAGGTGGATGCCTTTATTTTGCATATTCAAGGTTCCGGTCGTGTTGAAACAGAAAAAGGGGTTGTTCATGTCGGCTATGCAGGCAACAATGGGCATCCATTCCAAGGAATTGGCGGAATTATGGCAAAAGAAGGTCTTTTAGAGCCCGGAAAAGCCTCTATGCCTCATATTCGAGCGTGGTTACAGAAAAATCCCGAGAAAGCTCGTGAGTTGATGGCTAAAAATCCGCGTTTTATTTTCTTTCGTATTTTACCTGAAGCCGATGGACCAATGGGAGCCGCCGGTGTTACTTTAACGCCGGAAAGAAGTTTAGCCGTTGATCCGCGTTTTATTCCTTTAGGTAGTCCACTTTATTTAGTGACAACCGATCCCGATGGCGAACCTGTGGAGAAATTGGTTGTTGCACAAGATATCGGTTCCGCAATTAAAGGAGCTGTTCGTGGAGACTACTTTTGGGGATATGGTGAAAAAGCTTTTCAAAAAGCTGGTCGGATGAAAAGTGCCGGACGATATTATTTGCTTTGGCCAAAGGGACAGGAACCTCCGGTTTCTTTCTAAGGAAAAGATATGAAAAGTGATGATGAAGCTATATGGAGAGCTTATATAAAAACAGTTTCTCCGTTGAAAAAAAAGAGTCTGCCTAAAGTACGTTCTGTTAGACGTTTTTTCTTATTTACTCCTTTTCTTCCGCCTCGTTTGGATTTACATGGCTTGACACTGCAGCAAGCGTATGAAGCTTTTATTGATTTTTTTGATTTGCATGTGAAAGAGAAAACGCGAAAAATTGTTGTTGTAACCGGAAAAGGGCCTAATGGAAAAGGCTCTTTAAAAAAAGAGTTTCCTTTATGGCTTGAAAAAAAAGAAATAAGAGATAAAATAAGCCACACAGAAATTCCTCCAGAACATAAAGGAGGAGCCGGTGCTGTTATTATTTATTTAAAACGGAATACGTAAATGTTGGTAATGGGAATCGAATCCAGTTGTGATGAAACAGCTTGCGCTATCGTTTCGGATAAAAAAGAAATTCTATCATCAGTTGTTTGGTCTCAGTATGAAGAGCATCGCCGCTTTGGCGGAGTCGTTCCGGAAATTGCGGCTCGAGCTCATTTGGAGCAGGTTGATGTGATTGTTAAAGAAGCGATAGAAGAAGCTCATATTGATTTTTCTGATTTATCCGGTGTGGCAGTTGCCGGAGGACCTGGATTAATTGGTGGCGTCATTGTGGGGGTTATGACCGCAAAAGCCATCGCTATGTCCCATAATTTGCCGTTTATAGCAGTTAATCATTTAGAAGGACACGCCTTGATGGCTCGATTAACGAATGAGATAGAATTTCCATATTTGCTTTTATTGACTTCTGGGGGACATTGCCAAATTTTAGTTGTTAATGGTCCAGGTAAGTATGAGCGGTTAGGTGGAACAATAGACGATTCTGCAGGGGAAGCTTTCGATAAAGTGGCTAAGATGTTAGATGTCGGCTATCCTGGGGGACCAAATGTTCAACGCGCAGCTTTATCGGGAAATGCAAAAAGATTTAATTTACCTCATCCAATGAAGGGACGTCCAGGATGTGATTTTTCTTTTTCAGGCTTGAAAACAGCTGTTCGACATCAAATAGAATTGTTAGGAACATTAACAGAGCAAGATAAAGCCGATATGTGTGCTTCTTTTCAAGCAACCGTCGTTGATACAATTATAGATCGTTTAAAACATGGTATTCAACTATTTCAGGAGAAGTATCCTCATGGTAAACAGTTGGTCGTTTCAGGAGGAGTAGCTGCTAATGCCATGTTGCGAAACGCTTTGGAAAACTTAGCACAAAAAAAACACTTACAATTCGCAGCTCCTCCAATAAAATTGTGCACAGATAACGGTGTGATGATTGCATGGGCTGGAATTGAACGATTACGTTTGGGGTTAACAAACACTTTGGATTTTCGAGCACGTCCCAGATGGCCACTTGACAAGCCTTTAGAATAACTCTATCTTGATTAAGATGTCTTTAAGTAAGGAGAAAACCAATGAATATAATTGATGATTCCAGTTTCGAAACAGAGGTTATGAAAGCTTCAAAGCCTGTTTTAGTCGACTTTTTCGCGGAATGGTGTGGCCCCTGTCGTCAAATGTTGCCAATTGTCACAGAAGTTGCTGAAGAAATGGCTGATAAAATTAAAATTGTTAAAATGAATATTGATGATGCTCCGAAAACACCTACTCAATTTGGAATACAAACAATTCCGACTTTTATGCTGTTTAAAAATGGAAAGGCTGTTGATACAAAAATTGGTAGCATGCCTAAATCACAGTTAGTCGAATGGATTAACTCTCATATTTAATTTATTCTCGTCACATTATAAAAAAATGAAGAGCTGTTTAAAGGTTCTTCATTTTTTGTTTACTATTTTATTTTAAACTACACACAGCTTTATGTATGTTTTAGAGGTAAAAATGAAAAAAATACTCTTCTTCGTGTGTGGTTTAATTTTATTTTATTCATCTGCATATGCAGTCAATTTATCTAAGGAACCTATTTTACAAGTTCTTTCTTATGTGCAACAGAGAAATTCTGTTGGACTTCATGCTGCTGTTCAAAAAGGTTTACCTATTGATGCGGTAGATAGTTTAAATAGAACGGCGTTGTGCTTTTCAGTTATGGCGGGTGATCATGTTGGATATGACATGTTAATTAAAGAAGGTGCTTCAACGAACCATGCCTGTATGCGTCAAATGCCTCCATCACAATTAAAAAAGTTTTATACTATTCATCAAAATTGTGGTCCTATGGGATGCTTGCAAAAACAAGCTTTACCTTTTTATAAACAGCCTTATTTTTGGTTAGGAACCGGAGCTGCTCTAGCAGGAGGTACCGCATTGGCTTTTGTCATCGCAGATAGTGGAGATGACGGTAAAAGTGGAAGCGATAACGGTAATTCTTCTCCTAATGATCCAACTACTCCTGTAGACCCTGAGGAGGAAGCTTTGGCTGCCACCTTTAGAACACCGGAATTTACTCAAGAAAATTTGCAGAATGGTTCTAACTTCTTAGGACAAATCAAAGCAGAATATGCTTATGCTCGAGGTTATACAGGAACCTATATTGATCCAGATACAGGTCTTTCTACCGGAGAGGCTGTTGTTGTTGGTATTATTGATGATGGATTAGATTATACTCATTCAGATTTGACGAATAATGTTTTACGAGATGATCTTAATAATGTTATCGGAGCTAATTTTAACTATGGTCCTTGTCGCAATGGTGATCGGACTAATTGTTGGGCTTACGAAAATGGGACAGCAACTTTTTATGAAGCTGATGGAACAACAGGAAATACCTCAACGATCGACCAAGCTGATTGGGATGAATGGGTTCTATTATTTCCAGATGATTATGATTGGGATGCCGTTCAAGGGGATCCTATGCCTCCGACAGAAGCAGACAATCATGGAACACATGTCGCCGGAATTATAGCTGGCTCTAAAAATGGAAATGGAATGCATGGTGTTGCTTATGATGCAAAAGTTGTTTCTGTTCAAATACCTTTTGGTATGGGGGTTGCTCATGATGACGATTTTGTTAATGCATTTAAAACAGTAATAGATAATGGTGCTGTGGCGATTAATAACAGTTGGGGAACTGGTCTTTATTTGAGCGAGGAAGTTTTGCTTAATCAGTTGTTTTTTGATGCAGTCTATGAAAATAGTTTGAAAAAAGGTTTGGAGTATGCTATCGCGGATACAAATGATCAAGGAGAACAAAAACGAAAAACAATTACTGTTTTTGCGGCCGGAAATGATGGAAATGATTATGCACCAACTATCGAGGCGGCTGCACCGCAAGTTATTCCGCAGTTATTATATTATCGAGACGCAGAGAATAATTTACAGCCTTTTACAGAGTTTCCCACAGATACAAGTACGATTGCTTCCAGTTTGTTTTTAAGTGTCGTATCTGTCAATTCGGAGAATAAATTAACTTATTATAGTCAAAAATGTGGTCCAGCAGCAATGTGGTGTTTAGCTGCACCTGGTGGAGAATTGTATTTAGATGAAAATGACAATATTGTGGGAGAGGGAATTGTTTCAACAGTTCCTGGCAATAGCTATGAGAGTATGCAAGGAACTTCAATGGCCGCTCCCGTTGTAACGGGTAGTATCGCTGTTATGACTGGTGCTTTTCCATATTTGTCTCCTGAAGAAATTGTTGCGATTTTATTCGAAACAGCGACAGATTTGGGAGAGGTTGGTGTTGATGAAGTTTACGGGCATGGTTTGTTAAATTTAGAAGCAGCAACCCGACCTGTGGGAAACTTGACTTTAGCTGCGGGAAATTCTGCTAAAACAGAGCAAATCGCTTTGGCTGGAAGTCGGGTGACCCTTCCTCGTATATTTAACTCAGCTTTAGCAGAGCATTTGCCTCAGCAAATTGTTATGTTAGATAAATATGCGCGTGCTTTCCCAATTCCAACATCTAATTTAATTGCTTCTACACATCGCTCTAAACAAGCTTTCGCAGACAATTTAAAAATGTTTACTTTGGGAAATCCTGTTCAAAAGATGAATGTGTCTGAGAATTTCTCTATGGCTTTTTCAGAAAGTCGTCATTTGGATTCTGATTTAAATGTTGGTTCTTTTGATATGACTTTCCATTTGGGAGAAAATGCCTCTTTTAACTTATTCTATACAGAAGATACGATGCAAACAAGAGGAGATTATTTTACAAAAAATTTAAAGAATCCTTTTATTGCGATGGATAATGCTTATGGACTTGAAAATTCATTTAAATTGAATGATAAACTTAATTTTAAGATGTCTATGGCAATAGGAGACAATGGTTTCTTTGATGGTAATGATTTCTTGGACTTCGAACAAGATGATGCAATGCAAACTTCTTCAGCCGAGGTGACTTATCAACCGTTTAAGTATTTTTCAGTTGGTTTCTTGGGCGGTTTGATGCGTGAAGAGGGGTCTTTCTTAGGTATGTCAGGACAAGGTGCTTTTGATACAAGTTCAACCTCGACTTACTTTATGGGGACTAAATTAGGTCTTCATCCGACTGAAAATTTATCAGTAGAGGCTAGTTATTATTATGGTTTGAGTAATACGGCAGGTCAAATGAATGCTTTCATGCATATGACGGATTTAACAAGTGATAGTTTTGCAGTTAATGCAAAATATCAGTTAGATAAAGAAGCTTTTGTCGGATTACAAATGTCTTCCCCTTTACGGATACGTTCCGGTCGAGCTAACTTTGATTTGCCGATTGGACGAGATTCTGTGACGGATGAAATTTATAGAGCAAACTTTGATGTTTCAATGAAGCCTAAAGCGCGTGAATTAAATTTCGGGCTTTATTATGCTCAATCAGTAGATGATTTAACTTTCCAAGCAGAGATTGGAACACGCTTTCATCCGGATCATATTGAAGATGCTCGACCAGATCATCGTTTGATGATGAGTATTGGTTGGCAATATTAAGAAATTAAATAATGAAAAAGCTCTCGAAAGAGAGCTTTTTTATACTCTGCCCAATTGACGCAAAGCTGCTGTTGTAAGCATAGTATGACGTTGACGCCATTTCTTCATTTGTTGGCGAACGGTTTGTAAAGCTTTAGGTTGAAGTCTTATGTGTTCTTTTAATGCTTCTCTGCGATTATCTTGTTGCATTTCTGTAAGCCGAATGTATCCAAACTTTGGAATGTTAACACCTTTCGTTTCATTTTGAAGCATTTTAGCCTTTTTTTCCATTAATTCATCGGGTTTTAAGCTTCCTGGAGCTTTTCCATCATCTTTTAAAACTTCTACTAATTTGTCCTCTTGTTTCTTTAACTCCTTCGTTAAACCAACACCTTCTTCTGTTAGGCTAAAAGGATTAGACTCGGCTATACGAATGAAACGATTTTTTTGCTCGTCGGTTAAATGAAAGCCGTGTTTTTTTTCAGCTTCCTCTATTTCTTTTTTTGCAACGGACATTCGATAAAGTTGTACATTTTTTTCTATTTCAAATATTTTATTTCTGTCATTCTCTGAGCGCTGAATCAAATTTTCTTGTAAATTTTCATTCGGAGAACGATGAGTTTGTAAATTTTCAAGTTTTGTTTCACGAGCTAAATCATAAATAGCAGTATTTTTATTAATTGTATCTGTGAGGATATTCTGTGATCGAGAAAATGAATTTGCTTCGGTCAGATTGCGAATAGGAACAGCAAACTTGATATTCCAGTTTGTTTTTGGTTTTTCTATTTGTTGACGCATTTTTTCTGGCTCAAACATGATATCCTCCCTTTTATTATAATAGCAAAAATAAATATTTTTGTCAATTTTTTGAATAAAAAGGAATCGTTTAGTTAATGGGTATCTTTTTCAATAATTCCACCGCCTAAAACAGTATCATTGTTATAAAAGACCATTGATTGTCCCGGTGTAATGGATTTTTGTGGTTTTTCAAAACGGACATGTATTTTATCTCCCTCAGGTATAATAAGAGCTTGCTGAGGGATGGCGGTTGAGCGTTGTTTTGCTTGAACAGAAAGAGTTTCAGTCAGTTTTGGTATGGCAATCCAATTTAAGTCAGAGACAAGAGCATCTTGTTTTTGAGCATCTGTGACTGAACCAACCCATACTATGTTGTGATGAGCATCTAACTCTAGAACAAAAAGTGGTTCAGTATAACTTATTCCTAATCCTTTTCGTTGACCAATAGTATAGTTCCAGTATCCTTGATGGTATCCCAGTATGGTTCCATTGACATGCATGATTTTCCCTTTTTTGGGGGGAATTTGAAGTAAATCATTATAGTCTCCGGCATAAAAATCTTGACTGTCTGGCTTATCGTAAGTGTCCAAATTTCTATTTTTGGCTAAAGTTCGTACTTCTTCTTTTGTTAAATCACCCAATGGGAAAAGGGTATGAGCTAATTGATCTTGAGTTAATCGATAGAGAAAGTACGTTTGATCTTTCTTTATATCTATTCCTTTTTTTAAAAGATAACGTCCATTTTCTTCTTCGATTCTGGCATAATGACCCGTTGCGAAATAATCAAAACGAATACCTGCTTCAAGAGCTTTTTGTTGAAGTAATCCAAATTTCATAACAGCATTGCATTTTACACAAGGATTAGGAGTAATTCCTTGCAAATAGGCTTCTTTAAAATAGGATAACACTAAACGTTTATAATCTTCTGAACAATCAAAAACATAGGTTTCAATACCAATTTTTTCTCCAAATAGATGGATGTTTTTGATATCTTTTTTTTCTTCTGAACCATAACAAGCATTTTCGGCAGCTTTCAACGCAGGTATATCTTTGTCATAGATAGACATGGAGACACCAATGACATGATATCCTTCTTCTTTTAAAAGACAGGCAACTAAAGAAGAATCAACTCCACCGCTCAGACCAACTATAACTGTTTTTGGCATTTTTTCTCCTTACAGTTCTTCATCATTTTTTTCTAAAGGTATATTCTCTTCAAAAGTTTCTCCTTTATGAAGATGAAAAGTATCAACTTTAGCACCGGGAAAAGTAGAGAGTACTTCTTGAACCAGAGGATGAAGAGAAAGATTTTCTTTTAACTTGCGTTTGTTTTCTTGAGCTTCTTCTTTAAGTGTATGTCCTCCTTCTCCTTCTACAAGAGCAATATCCCATTTAATGCCCGTTTGAGCGTTTAAGAATTGTCGAAGTGTTTGGCATAAATTTCCGGGAGCTTCTGTCGGTGCAGAGAAATGAAGCTTGCCCATACTGACTTCTATAGGATGAACAAAATTAGCCACATTGAAAGATAACAACATTTCTCCGGCTTTTTTAGCAAGAATAACAATATCCATTACAGAGCGAATTTGCGGACGATTGAATGAAAGTTTTTTTTCTGAAGAGTCTGGAAGAGGAGAGTTTTTTTTATCTGTTGTTTGGGGGGAAGGGGCTAATTTTTCAGTTTTTTTTTGAGCCTCTGTCAATGCTGCTGGATTTTTTTTTAATTCTTCAATTAACTCGAGAGGAGTCGGTAATTCAGAAGCGTATGCCAGGCGAATCAAAAGCATTTCTAAAGCCTTTAAAGGACTTTCAGAAAATTTAATTTCAGATACTCCTTTTAAAAGCATTTGCCAGGTTCGTGTTAAAGTACTCATCGATAAAGAAGATGCCATTTTTTTACCTATTTCTTTTTCTGTTTCTGAAATAGTAATGTCATTTGTTAATTCCGGTGAGATTTTAATACGAGTGAGCCAATGTGTTAATTCTAATAAATCTTGAGCTAAAATTAAAGGATCGGTCCCTAAGTTATATTGACTATCCGCAGCTCGTAAGGTTTCTTCGATTTTACCCTGCATCATTTTATCATAAAGATCAAACAATACGGTTTTGTCAGTCAGACCAATCATTTGTCGAACTTGTTCAGCGGTTACATTTCCATTTCCATGAGCAATAGCTTGGTCTAATAAGGATAGACCATCTCGGACAGAACCATCAGCCGCCTTTGCAATAAGGGCAATAGCATCTTCTTCGGCGGTTACATTTTCTTTTTGAACAATTGTTTTAAAGTAATCTGTTAAAGTTTGTTGATCGATTCGTCGTAAATCAAAGCGCTGACAACGAGAAAGAATAGTGACGGGAACCTTGCGGATTTCTGTTGTTGCAAAAATAAACTTTAAACGTTCCGGAGGTTCTTCTAATGTCTTTAGAAGAGCATTGAAAGCTGATTTGGAAAGCATATGCACTTCATCGATAATATAAATTTTATAACGAGCGGAAAGGGGATTATACTTAGCTCCTTCAATAATTTCGCGAATATTATCAACTCCGGTGTTACTGGCAGCATCAATTTCAATCACATCAACATGACAATCATTTGCAATATCTTGACAATGCTTGCAAATACCACAAGGATTCGGCGTCATGCCTCCTTTTCCATCAGGTCCAATACAGTTTAAGGCTCGAGCGATAATACGGGCTGAGGAGGTTTTCCCAATACCGCGAATTCCGGTTAAAATATAAGCTTGAGCTAGGCGATCTTTTTGAATAGCATTTGTAATCGTTCGTACAAGAGCCTCCTGTCCGATTAAGTCAGAAAAAACTTTCGGTCGATATTTACGGGCTAGAACTCTGTATTTTGTTTGCGGTTCGTTTTCCATGCTCATTCCTAAAGGTTGGTGGAAGGGCAGAAAACGACCCACTTGCTAAGGTTGAGCTGCTTTCTTCCGAACCTGACTCGGTTTCCTGAACTTGTGTCCGCTTTTGTCCTTCCGTTTATAAGTATTCTGATTTTTGAGAAAAATGCAAGGGAAAAATAAAAAAAGACTTTATTCAAAAAAGATTGACAAAAAACAAAAAGAAGTTTATTTTATTTTTTCCTTCTGATTATGAAGGAATGAAAATAAATATAAATAGGATATATAGTTATGTTAACAAAAGAGAAAGTCACAGAAATTGCTTTAGAAACTTTTGATGAGTATGTGGGTAAAAAAGTAAAGCCAGAACAAAATTTATATCTTGATTTAGGTCTCGATAGTTTGGATTATGTTGAACTTGTTCTTAATCTTGAAGAAAGATTAGCTGCTTCCTTAAGAACAATGGATTTAAATGCTAATAAAGCCAAAACAGTCCAGGATGTTTTAAATTTTATATATATTGATATGGGATTTGAAAAACAGCAAGAAAAACCAATAACAATATCTAAAAAGCAATTTTTACCATTTTTCAATATTCAAAAAGGAAAAGAAAATGACAGAACAAGAAATTCTTGATAAAAGTCTTGTTAATGCAGTTTTACAGACTGATCTGGCAAAAGTTCGTTTTTTGCTTGAACGAGGAGCTAATCCCAATGCAAAATATCTTGAAAATAGGGAATTTTGTTGGTATGAGCCAGTTGTTTATTTGGTTGCAAAACGGGGTGATGCAGCTATGTTGCAAGATTTTATTGATCATGATGTTAAAGTGGATGCTTTTTTATTAGATGCAGCGGAACACTCTAAGGAACCAGAAAAGCCAGTTTCTATTATTCGTGCGGAGATGCGTCGCCGAGATATTTTGAAGCTAATTTTCTCTAAAGGGCGTAATAATTTCGAACGGTTTTGATAATTAAAAAACGGAGCGTTGATTGCTCCGTTTTTTTGTATTTTAATTTTTGGCATGCTTTATAAGAGGGCATTTTTTGTCTGTCATAAAAATTTAATTTTCTTTTTTGAAAAAATGTGTATGATGAAAAACAAGTTTTAATAAAAAGGAGAGATTTATGACAAAAGCACTCGTGTTTCCTGGCCAAGGTTCTCAATCTGTCGGTATGGGAAAAGATTTATTTGATGCTTTTTCAAGCGCTAAAGATGTCTTTTTAGAAGTCGATGATGCTTTAAGCATGAAATTATCCGAAGTGATTTTTAATGGTCCAATAGAAGAATTGACTTTAACCCAAAATACTCAGCCTGCACTGATGGCTATGTCAATGGCGGTTATTCGTGTTTTAGAAAAAGATTATAATCTTTCTTTGCCAGAGCAGTTTTCTTATGTGGCAGGACATTCTTTGGGACAATATGCCGCTTTATGCGCTAGTGGCGCTCTTTCTTTGGGAGATACAGCTCGATTGTTGCAAAAGCGAGGCTTGGCCATGTCTCGGGCAGCAGAAGAAAATCCAGGGAAAATGGCAGCTATTATTGGTTTATCGATTGAGGACGTGAAAGAAATTGCTGAAAAGACAGGTTCTTTTGTTGCTAATGATAATTCAATCGGACAAGTAGTTTTAAGCGGTTCTTCTGAGAATATTGAAAGAGCTTTGCCGTTGGCTATGGAAAAAGGAGCTAAACGTGCTTTACCATTAGCGGTTTCCGGTGCTTTTCATAGTCCTTTAATGAAAAAAGCTCAAGAAGAAATGACAGAAGTTTTAAAAAATGCTCCTATTCAGACACCAAGAATACCTTTGGTTGATAATGTGACAGCAAAAGCAGTAACGAATCCAGAAGAAATAAAAAAACTTTTAATAGAGCAAATAACCGGTTCAGTTCGTTGGACGGAGAGTGTGCAGTATATGTATCAGCAAGGTGTCCATATGTTGGTGGAGGTAGGAGCTGGAAAAGTTTTATCTGGCTTAACTAAAAGAATTGAAGCAGAAATGCAATCAATTTCAATAAATAATATTTTATCTCTTGAAGAATTTTCAAAAACGTTATAAATATAACTTAACATTAAAAAAAAGGAAAAGGATATGTTTGATTTTAAAGGAAAAACAGCTCTTATAACTGGTGCGACAGGGGGTATTGGTCGGCAAATTGTAAAAAAATTACATTCTTTGGGATGTACGGTTGCCATCACAGATATGAATAAAGAAGCTTTAGATGCTTTCGCAGCTGAGTTAGGAAGCAATGTTTTTACTTATGAAGCGAATCTTATGGATGCAGATAGCATTTTAAAGCTTGTTAAAGATGCTGAGTCTGATATGGGGAAAATAGATATTCTCGTTAATAATGCAGGGATTACAAAGGACGGATTATCCATGCGTATGACGGACGAGCAATTTAAGCTCGTTTTAGAAATTAATTTGATTGCAGCATTCCGTTTAATGCGGGCAGTGATGCCAGGCATGATGAAGCGTCGTTATGGCCGAATGGTTAATATGGCGTCAGTTGTGGGTGTTATGGGGAATGCCGGTCAAGCAAACTATTCCGCCTCAAAAGCGGGATTAATCGGAACAACGAAGTGTATTGCTCAAGAAGTCGCAAGTCGTGGCATTACGGCAAACTGTGTTGCTCCGGGCTTTATTAAAACACCGATGACAGATGTGTTGTCGGATGAGGCGAAAGCCAAATTAACAAGTACTATTCCAATGGCACGTCTCGGCTTGCCAGAGGACGTTGCTAATGCCGTTGTCTTCTTGGCCAGTGATGAAGCGTCTTATATCACGGGTCAAACCATTCATGTTAATGGTGGCATGGCAATGATTTAAAAAGGGGTTTGACGCTCCCTTTTTTCTGTGCTATAACGCTTGAGTTCATGAAAAGAACCATCATTACAGCATAGAGTAATTGATGTTTTTGTGTTAATAATTTAAAGGAATTAAAAATGAGTGATATTGCTGAACGCGTAAAAAAGATTGTTGTCGAACACTTGGGTGTTGATGAATCTAAAGTCGTTGACGATGCAAGTTTCATGGATGATCTTGGCGCAGACAGCCTCGATACAGTCGAGCTTGTCATGGCTTTTGAAGAAGAATTCGGTTGTGCAATCCCAGATAATGCTGCGGAAAAAATCCGTACAGTAAAGGATGCAATTGATTTTATCGAAAAAGCTGTTTAATTCATTGTGAGTAACTCAAGCGCTTAACCATTCGTTTTTTTTCGGGTGGAATGGCGCTTGTGCTTTTTTAAAATAGAGGATAAATTGATGAGACGTGTTGTTGTGACTGGTATGGGGATTGTTTCTCCGTTAGGGTATGGGCTTGATGTTAACTTGAAAGGAATTACAGCTGGAAAGTCTGTTATTCGTAACATTGATACTTTTGATACGACAGATTATGTTGCTAAAGTTGCCGGATATGTCCCCAAAGGAACAGAAGCTGGACAATTTAACGCAGATGAAGTTATTCCACCTAAAGAACAGCGCCATATGGATCAATTTATCGTATATGGAATGGCAGCAGCTACGGCCGCAGTTGAAGATTCCGGATGGAAAGCTGAAACAGACGAAGATAAAGAGCGAACAGGCGTTTTGTTGGGATCTGGTATTGGTGGTTTAAAGACTATTGCAGAGACTGTTATTTCTTTAAATGAAAATGGACCTAGACGTGTTTCTCCTTTTTTTATCCCAGCTTGTTTGATTAACTTAATTTCCGGTCATGTGTCTATTAAGTATGGCTTTCAAGGTCCTAATCATGCCGTTGTTACAGCTTGTGCTACAGGAACACATGCAATAGGGGATGCTGCTCGTCTGATTCGTTGTGGAGAGGCGGATGTGATGGTTGCTGGCGGTGCTGAAGCGGCTATTTGTCCGATTGGCATAGCAGGCTTCTCTCAGGCTCGAGCTCTGTCGACACATTTTAATGAAAACCCAGAAAAAGCCTCTCGTCCTTGGGACAAAGATCGTGATGGTTTTGTCATGGGGGAAGGTTCCGGTGTTTTAGTGTTAGAAGAATATGAACATGCTAAAAAGCGTGGAGCCAAGATTTACGCAGAACTTGTCGGGTATGGTATGTCGGGGGACGCTTATCATATTACGGCTCCGGGCAATAATGGTGGCTATCGAGCGATGAAAGCTGCCTTAAAAAATGCTGAACTTAACCCAGAAGACGTTGACTATATTAATGCTCATGGGACATCTACGCCGGTTGGAGATATGGTTGAACTTAATGCAGTTAAATCGATGTTTTCAGGTTGCTTGGATAAAGTTTCTATGTCTTCTACGAAATCTGTTGTCGGTCATTTATTGGGCGCAGCAGGAGCAGTAGAAGCAATTTATTCTATTTTAGCTATGAACAACAGTGTTTTACCTCCGACTGTCAACTTAGATAATCCAGACGAAGGAACAGAAGGAATTGATTTGGTTCCTAATGTCGCACGGGAAAAGAAAATAAATGTAGCATTGTCTAATTCCTTTGGCTTCGGTGGAACGAATGCGACTTTAATTTTTAAAAAGATTTAGAAAAAAAAGTGCTTTTATCCCTCCTCATTGTCGAGGAGGGAATTTTTTTATCTTAAGTTTTATAAATTTGACAGTAGACACTCTAAAAAGAATACTATACAATTAAACTACTTATTTAATAAGCAATAAAAGAAATGTGTATTATAGAAGGCATAAATTATATGAAAGAAACGCAACAAGAAAAAGGTCGTAGCATAATTGAGATTTTAGGAATTTTGGTTGTAATCGGTGTATTGAGCATAGCGGCATTGTTTGGATTTACCTATGCGATGAACAAGTATAAAGCGAACGAGACGATTCATGATGTGATGTTACGTGCTTCGAATGTCCCGATGATAGATGAGTATTA
>CASDQF010000055.1 GCA_949282845.1 uncultured Alphaproteobacteria bacterium
GATACAGCACGTGGTTATGGTAATACTAATAGTCAGAATTTAGCAAGGGATATAAGAGAATTAGCCATACTTCTGTACAACGAAAAAGGATATACCGAACTCTCTATTAAAATAACAAATTATTTGAAGTCTGTATTTGCAGAATTACCTGAGTTTGTTGACAAGGTAAGCAACGATGAACGTATTCTTAAAGATAATAAGGCACAGGAAGCGTTAGATAAATTAAGAGAACAAAATAGACAAGTTGCGGTTGCTCAGCAACAGAAAAGCAATTTTGGCTCAAATTTAATTGGTTGTTTATCACCGTTTGCGGGATTTGCTATTCTTATAGTAATAATTTTGATTATAGCAGGTCTTTCCGAATGTTCTTCTGATTCTAATGACAGCAGTTCAAAATCATCCAAACCATCTTCCTCATATTCGGGTGGTACAAGTAATTACTACGATTATGACGACTATGACTACACCCCATCACAAAGTTATGATTCGGGCAATTCAATAAAGGCAAATCAACTCAAATCCGAATTAGAAGATTTAAAAGATGAAATCGAGGATATGGAGTGGGATTTAGATCAGCTTAAAGACGATATAGATTATTACGAGCGTCAGTATTACAACACCGGTTATGATTTTTATATTAATTATTACGATGATGCAGTTGACGATTATAATGATTTATATGATGAATACGAAGCCGCAATTGATGAGTATAACGATAAAGTTAACGAGTACAATCGCTTAATAGGTGCTTATTAATATATTCTTAAAGTTTTAAAATTTTATCAAAGAGTCGCACTTGGCGACTCTTTGATTTTTCTAAGGTGGTTTCAATATCAAATGTACACAAAATTTTAAAAAAGACCAAAAATGGTATCAAAATGTATATAAAAAGACCAAAACCGATATTAAAACGACCACTTTTCCGCTTGTAATCGCTTCTAATCGCGTGTAATCGCAAATAAGAGGCCATTAAGCAATTTGACAAGGTAAATTCTATACTGTATAATATATACGAGCTTTAAAATAATGAAGGAGTTATTCAAATAATACATTAAACCAAGAAGGTTAAGTGTATTGGTGTGCTCTTTCGTAAAGCTTACGATAAAGCAAACAAAGACACTTATCTTTCGTGATAGGTGTCTTTCTTTGTTTTATGGTGTTTTGTTTCCTCTAAACGAGGTTCAAATATATCCCACTGATGTGCTCTAAATGGGCATGTGGTGGAGTTAAGAAGGAGTTTTTAAAAACTTTGTTGTGTGACAAGGGAAGTTATTTGCACCAAAGGATTGGTGCCGAGTGCTACAGTCTGAGTTCTGCGGCAGGCTGTGAATCACTAGCAGAAAACCCCTTGAAGTCGGGATTGACTTCATCAGTCAATGCTCTAAGGCTGATTATCCGTAGGACCGAAGAACAGGAAATACGGAATTAAAGAGCTATCACGGTTACGGCAACGGACAGGGTGATATATGGTAAATAGGCTTGCAAGATGCAATGGACCTATTACGTTGCCAGGTTTATGATTTCCGCAAAAAATCAGAACCCACTTTCGCGCGGTGGTCTGAAGAAGGTAAGTAGGAAAAGTCGTGATATACAAAGCCCTTCACAAAGGCGATGCGAACTAAAAAAGTGCGGATAGCAGAGCCGTTACGAAACAAGGATTGTTCGACTGCAAACCTGTTTCACTTATTACAGCGTTTATTAACTAAAATAAGTGTATAGCTTTGACAAGGGTTCCTGCCGAAGTTATTGACGAAAATTATGGAATCCACGACGTTTGAGAGTTCTGTCGGTAAATAAAACTGCTTAAGCGGTGTTGCTACCGTCCATTAAGGGAATTGCATACGAATGTTACGGGATTTAATCGGTAATGAAAATCCCCGCCGAACGAGTGTTTAGTCTCGGCAGGCTGAAATGCCTTGCACTCGGCGTAGCGTCAGTAAATAATACTTTTGTTTTTACACTCTTGAACTACAAGAGAACACGCACGGAAAATCTATTAATCTTGCGATGAAAGCAAAATAGATTAAGCCAAGTACTAACCTTTTTTTACAACCGAATACTGCAAAAGAACTTTCGCTTTGATATGACAAATGACTGTCTCTTCGAGAGTGTATGATTTACTTTTCGAGAGCAAGTTGCACCTGCGCCTAATCAAAACTTGGACAAGATTAAAGCTTTTCGGCTCTCTGCAAGTTGTCATTCGCTTTAGTGAATGACAAGCTGCAGGAAGCCGAAGAAGATAACACACAAACTACAAAGCAGGTGCTATGACTATAATTTCTATGATGATAGATGACTGTCCTTTCGAAATGCTTTATGACTCTCTTTTTGGGAGCCGAGCCGTTTCTATTGGACGATAGTCAGATAGAAACGGCTCGGAGACGCAGTCGGAGAGCCGGGATGAGCAGGGCATAATACCCCGCGTCAATAAAGAATCAGTAAGAAACGAAGGCTCGTACACACCTTTGACAGTGGGTGTATTATGCCCTGCGGACTTTCCTTTTAAGAGCCATATAGGTTAATTATAGATTAATATTAGATTACATTTTATTATGACTTTCCCTTAAATATGGCTCTTGTATGATTGATGATGTACTTTTCGATATGCTTGATGATTATAATTTCGATATGTTCTATGACTATAGTTTCGAGAGAATATTTCGAAATTACTTTCATTTCCCGCAAAAAAGGATTGTGCTGACCGTCCGTTTGAGATTACTTACTTTTCGATATCAGGTCAGCACAATCTGCTATAAGATTTTTATGCTGCTCGTTTTGATATGCTGCATGACTATCGTTTGCAAATGAGCAGTGCGTTCCTGTTTTCATTTTGAAATGCTTTATGACTGTCATTTCGAAATGAGGGGGCAAAATTTTCGTCAATAAAGCTATACCATACAGCAAGTGTTAAAACAAAAGATTTTCGTCATTAAATTCTCTTTAATGCTTTTTCTGCGCTTGATACGCGTTCATTAATTTTTTCTTTTGTAGTGTTCCAAGAAGCATCTGGATCTCCCTCAATAAACATTAGGCAATGCTTATCGATTGGATTATCAACGCACGCAAAAAACTCATCTCGTGTTTTTAATAGTTCCTGCATATGCTCTTTGGCTTTATCAAAATTACCCAATTTGATATTTTGAGAAACTAAACCAGGCAAAAGACAGGTTTTTTGAAAGACTTGTCGGTGTGGTAAATAATCTCCACCAGATAAAAATGCATTTATAAGTCTCAACATATACTCATCTAATTCAAGACTGATTTTATCTGCATCGGGGCCGCCTTCTGCACGAACGACTCTGCCTGCAAGTCTTATGCAGCGAGAAGTAAATCGAGCCATTTGAGCAAAACTCTTTTTTACTTTCTCAAGAGCAATATCATTTTTGCCGTCAGCAAAAGCAATTTCTGCTTCCCAATAATCCCTGAAGCCAAAAACATACGGTAGATTTTGCAGATAACTTTCTGCCTTTTTATTATCTCCACACAAATCATAAGCTCTTGACATTAAATAATGTGTTTTATAAATACGATCTGCCACAGTTTCGTATCTAAAAATACTGTTAGCATAACGCTCACATTCCTCTAAAAACTCGGATTTTGATATGTTGATTTTACCTTTGGCAAACAACTCAATATATGTTTCTAAAGCCACAACCGCAATATCCGAAACATCAGGATGTTTGTTGAAGAATTTAGAAGTAAGAAAATATAACTCTTCAGCATAACTTAAATCGCTTATAAAGTTGATTCCACCGAATTTTTGACGAATTTCCGTTACTTCTTTTTCAAAAGCCGAGTCGGTGTGCCCTAAAAGTTTGTCGGTTGAAATTTCTAGAACACGTGCAAGAGGAACGATTTGTGAGATATCAGGCATTCCTGAATCAGTTTCCCATTTAGAAATTGCTTGTGTAGAAACTCCGACAAGTTCTGCTAACTCACTTTGAGTAAAATTTTTCTCTTTTCTATAAAGTTTTATGGTTTGACCTATTGTCATAAAGAATCACCTCACTAAATATTCCGGTACCGTAACTATATAATAACAAATTAATTATACTGCGTACACCGATAAATTAGCAACAAAAAATCAACGGAGCGTGGAATTTATAATTATTAGCGTTTCTTAAAACTCGAAAAAAATATCCCTTATTTAACATTTAAATTTATTTTAGTTCACAGTTTTTTACGCAAGGCTTCGTCCCTATCCTTGCGTTTAAATAAAATTTTTGGAGAAAGGAGATGGTTTGCTATGTCAGATTCTAATAATATTACAGTGCTAAATCCGGGCTTATATAAGAACTTGCTTGCTCAAGTCGAGTCCATCTAAAAGCACAGCAACGAGCTTAGCTTTAAAACAAGGGCTCGGTACTTTGAGGCAACAAAAAGGTTCTGTAAGTTTTTAGCCGATAATTTTCGTCTACAAAACTTTAAGAATGTGGAAGATCGGCACTTCAAAGCCTATGTTGTGCATATGAAAGAGAACAACTCTGCCGCGACTATACAATCCGATCTATCAGGCATACGGTATTTCCATAGAAAATCCGGTAGTAAAAACAGGCTATCCCCTAATAGCAAGTTAAATCTGCCCAAACGAGCAACAGGCGTTAAAGATCATTCGTGGTTAAAAAACGAGATTGATAATATGCGACAGTTGGCTATCGAGCAAGGCCGACAGGATGTTGTTATTGCCATAGACTTTGCCAATGAGTTTGGTTTACGGCTTGAAGAAATCTGTACGCTCAGAGTTGAATACCTTATGTCAGCAATAAAGACCGGACAACTCGTTATAAAAGGCAAGGGCGGTCAAACAAGAGCTATTGATTTAAGTGCAAAGCAACGAGGTATTATTATTGATAATTTGAACTATGCCAGGTGTTCAGGTCGTTACCCGAGAGATTATTTAATCTCAGGTAGCGAAAAGGGCGGCGTCCAACGAGAAAAGCGTTCATTGCAGAATTGGATGAGTTATAACAGAAAATACTTTATGGTAGAAAATCGCGAGGATTTGAGTGAAGACGGTAAAAAGAAAAGAACTGAAACAATCTCTTGGCACAGTCTGAGACACACTTATGCACAAAGGACTTATGCCGAAGCATTGCAAGAACGACCAAAGAAAGCACGAAAGATTGTAAGCGAAAACTTAGGTCACCACAGAACCGAGGTTACAAGAATTTATTTGGCAGATAAGCCGAAGAAAAAGTAATCTATTAATTAAAATGATGAAGGAAGAATTTAAATTGACGACAATATCCTGCTGACGAAATTCCGCAGGATTGATATATAGAGGCAAAAATAGGAAGTAAAGGAAAAGAAAATTTAACAGAGTTCAGACTTGCAGGTTGCCCACCTGCAAACATACATATCTTACATACCTTGCAAATCTATAAGGCAAGGACAAGAAGGAGTTATTTAAAATGAGATATGTAGAAAGGAAATCTCATGATGTATTATTATATGCATCATCTGATTCGGGCAACTTTCGTAAGAACGCTTCGGAATAGCGGACAAAACCTCGTGCATATAGTTTATGCACAGGGGAGGTACTCAGTATGAAGACGTTTGCACCGATTAACATAATTGTTCACTATCCCGATACGGAAGAAGGTTGGCAAGAACTGAGACGGCGTGTAGCCAGTGTTCACGCCGACGGAGTACTTAACAGTATTTCAAAATTAGATTGCCCGATCAGAGAAAAGGAAAGACTGCTGAATGCGATTATAAAAGATACAAAAGAACAGATTAAAGCTGAACAGAAAAAGTAGTCTGAAAAGTGACCGCCTCGCATTTTTGTGAGGCGGTTTTACGTTAAATGCTTATTCGGTTTTTAAAGTATTTCTCCCACGATTTATGGCTTACTTGTTTTCGCTCGTTTTCCCACAAGCGGAGCATATTGGCGTCGACACCTATAAGCCGAGCAAACGGCCGTTTGCCGAGGTTTAAGCTTTCTCTGTATTCACGGATAAGTTTGCCCTGACCGCAAGACAAAAAGCGATTGTAATCGTCAAGAAGGTCATACACAGGGATATTATAAAGTTTGGAAAGCTTGTTCGCTACGGTTTTATCAAAGCCGTTGTGATTGCCTGTTTCAAGATTTATGTATGTGCTGCGAGCAATGCCAACGATTTGAGCAACTTCCTTTTGCATAAGACCAATCTTGTGTCGGCAAAATCTCAAACGGTCGGGGATGTTATCGATATCTTCGTAAGAATGATATTGCTTGTTGAATAGCTGTGCTTCAAGTAGTTTTCTCGGTGCCATAAGTCGGAAACTTAAAACAAACAAGGGAGAGTGTTTTGTTTCACCGTTTTCGGTGTGAGACATTATATACATATTTTCCGCAGTCTGTGCGGTGATTTTCCAAAATGGAGTTCTTTTCGTAACCAAAAACTCATTTGTGAGAGGGTTGCATTTTCAATGCATCTGGCGGCGTACGTTGCCAGCCGGGTTCCTTTGGAATCGTCAAAGCTGGATATGGCTTTAATTAGACCAATAGTACCTATCGAAATTAAATCCTCCTGGTCATAACCGGAAGAATAATATTTCTTGA
>CASDQF010000056.1 GCA_949282845.1 uncultured Alphaproteobacteria bacterium
AGAGCCATGTATTGCTATGATTTTGGACTGGTTAAATGATACGCAGATGAAAATTGCGGCGGACATTAAACGTCGTGCCGATGCTGGTGATCAAATGGCGGCTTTGGCTGATCCGATGAGAGACGTGTTAGATTTTGCCGTAAATGAATGTTCTCGTTTCCATTATTCTCAGCGCGCTATGTTGGAAATGAACCAGTTGGCCAGTACGCCGGATAAAGAACGTGGTTCTATTTTATCAACAGCTTTAACGGGTATTGGTGTGTTTAAAAACTCTGCCGTTCGTTCTCGGACACGCTTTTCTGACTTTACTTTCCGTGACTTAAGAGGAATGAAAGATCCGATTACCGGAGAAATGAAACCTATTTCCGTTTATTTATCGGTTAACCAAGTAGATGCTCGAGCTCTTTCGGTTATTACGGGTATTTTTATTGAGTTGATGAGTTCTTTCTTGATTGCTAATCCACCTAATTTTGTAGGGACAGATGGAATTAAGTCAGGTCCATTCCCTGTTTTATTTGTTTTGGATGAATTTCCTCAAATGCCAAAATTGGCTGCGGTCAAAGATGGTCCGGCTGTCGGTCGTGGACAGAAGGTTTCTTATTTGCTGATTGGACAGGATTTGGGACAAATTTCCGGTCAATATGGTAAAGATGATTTGGAAACAATTATTACAACGACAGCGGCTAAAGTGATTTTGGCTCAGAATAATGAACAAACAGCTGAACGTTTTTCAAAAATGATTGGTACAAAGACAATTCAAACGGCAAGTGTTTCTCAACAGGAATCGTTTGGATTTAATCCAAAGTTGTCAGCGAATGTGTCGAAACAATTACAAGCAACTCAAGTGGTCGGAGCTTCCGAAATGATGAGTTTGGACATGTTGAAACAGTATGTGATTATGCAAGGCTTCTTAAATCGTCCGATTTTGGCTGATGCACCAAGATGGTATTTGGATAAAGGAATGCGGAAGAAATGTTCTTTACCACGTTCTCCTTTCGTCCCTTATTGGATTGTAGCACAACGTGAAGATACGGATTTAGATAGTTTGGCGAACTCGCTGCAGGAAGAAATTTACGAACTGGAGGAATAGTTTTTTATGCCTACTGAAGTTCTTTTTCCCGCTCAGCACAAGAAAATTGTCACACAAGTGACAGATGATATGCTCTTTGATTTAACCTATTGGGAAGCAAAGTTCCAAAAAATGAATTTCCCTGGTATGGATTTAGTCGAAGCAACAGCATATCCTTTAACTCTTTTAGAAAAGATCAATCGTAAAAAACAATATGCTCGGGTTAAAAGAGATTTTTTACGTTATGTGTCTTATAACTATGTCAACGATTTACGTAATGCCGGGTTGGATGAAGATAGCATTTTTTATTTTAAAAAAGGGATTATTCCTGAAAATTTTAATGTTCACATTAAAATTCCGTTTGATTATACCGGAGAAGTTGATTTTTCCAATATGTGTCTTATTCAGAATATTCCTTATCATGAAGATATTCATCGATTTATGGATATGCAGATGGATGGAATGGCTCCAAATATGCGTCCACGGAAGTTATATATACCTGTCCCGACCGGGAAAGTTTATATTCCTTTAACAATGTATACCGGCTCCGGTGGTAAAGGGAAGCATGATCGGAGTGTGTTTGCTGGCTATAGTGAAAGTGCTTTTAAGAGTTTAGCTCAAAAAAGTATGCCGGGGAGATAAAAATGCTGTTGGAGAAACTGTTAGATAAAATGTATCAGGCTCGTGCTCAGGTTTTTAAGCCGGTTAAAAGCGATAAAATTCGTTTGCTTCGTATGTCTTTAGCACGTGATAAATTTCCTCCGTTGCCGTCGGATTATATAGCTTTTTTAGCTTTAACAGATGGGCTAATTTGGAATGGACTTCGTTTTTTTGGCGTTGATTCTCATGAAAGAACTCAACAGAATTATGCTTTTCCGTCTTTGTTAGAGGTTAATACGGATTTTGTCGGACGACATCGTTCTCAAGGTCTGTTAATCGTTGGGGAAAAGGATGAAGATTATATTGTGTATAATGCGCAAGAGAAAAATTATCAGCTTATGGATCGCATTGATTTGATGGCGGATTTATCTTTACCTCGTTTTTTCGATGTTTTATACTTGTTCGGAGAGGATTTAGTTAAACAAGATGCTTTAAGAGAGGGTCGATGAGTTGGATTTTAAAGCATTGGCGTGGGCAATATTCTCTGGCGATTAGTTTTTGGCTGAATACGATTTTAGTTAATTTTATAATTTCGCTTCCTTTTTCTTTTGTTTTAATTGATCTGCTTCAGGCTGGAAAGGAAAATTTATTTTTACGAGTTTTGTTTAACTTCCAACTTTTAAGAATTATTATATCTGTTTGGCAAGCAGTGGGTGTTTATCGTTCTTCCGTTTATTCATTATCTTTTGGGAAATCTTTTTGGGGGGTTGCTGCTCGAGTGATAGTAATTGTCTTTACAGCCAATGCTGTTTTATCTGCTTTAATGGTTTGGTATCATGGTGAACAAGTTTTGGATATGTGGTTGAAAGCACTTCAGATAAGTTAACGCTCATCATTCATTGTTGCCGGCAATAGCAATGTTCCTCCCGGAGTTGCTTCGGGAACACCTGTTGTAGACGGAAAAGAAATAGGCAAATCAAAGTAAGTTCTTGTTGCGAGGAAAGCAAAACCTTGAGCTTCTAAAGCTTGAGCATTCCATCCAATTTCTTGTGCTGTTGATATGTTACCATTCAATCGCTGTTTTAGGTTTTTTATGAGAGAAGGATTTTGTGCGCCGCCACCTGTGACAATGAAATGCGTGGGATTAAATGGTAATTGAGATACAGCCTCATGCAGCGCTTCTGCCGTAAATGCTGTTAAGGTCGCAGCACCATCTGCAATTGTTGAACCTTCAACATCTTCTAATAAGTTGTTAAACTCATCGCGATCCATTGATTTTGGTGGCTTTTTAGAAAGAAAAGGGTGAGCCATTAACTTTTTTAATAAACGTTCATCTACCGTTCCTTTCGCTGCCCATAAGCCATCGAAATCCATTTCAGCTCCCATTCTTTGTTGCATCCATGTATCAATTAAGATATTTCCCGGTCCGACATCAAAAGCGATAAGTTCTCCGTTTAAGCCAATCGCTGTTAAAGAGGCTAGTCCGCCAATTGTTAATACGGCTAAAGGTTTTTCCATGTCATGTGTTATAGCTTCATAAAAAGAGGGGAACAGAGGGGAACCTTGTCCTCCTGCTGCTAAATCGCCTCCGGCAAATCTTGTGACAACAGGTATTTCGAAATGCTGCAACATTGTCTCAGCATTACCGATTTGTCGGCTGAGTTTTTGAGATGGTCTATGTAAAACGGTGTGCCCGGGAAAACCAATCACATCTATGTTCATCGGATTTTTATCTGCTTGTCTTAACAAAGTTTCAACGGCTTCGATATGATGTTGAGTGATATGCTCATCAACTTCTTTCAAATGTTGAACATCTAATTGTCCTTTTTCGCCAAGAACACTTTGAATTTCCCTTTTTAACTCAGCAGAATAAGGATGCGAAACACTTGGACCAATTTCAAAGATGTCAATCCCGTCGGTTTTAATTAAAGCAGCCTCTACACCGGTGATGGCTGTGTCGCTTCGTAGACCAATGGCTTGTAAAGGGTGTATCGTTTTATCTATCGTTTTATCCATGATTTCCTCTTTTTATTTCATTATATCTACTTTTCGATTAAAAGCTAGACAAGAGATAAAAAAAAATGTAAATAAAAGATATGAAAATAGTCACTTTTGGTTGTCGGATCAATACATATGAATCGGCTTTGATACAACAAATGCTCGGAGACGAGCCGGAGCTTGTTGTCGTCAATACATGTGCCGTGACGGCCGAGGCAGAACGGCAGTGTCGTCAAACTATTCGCCGATTAAAGAAAGAGAACCCAAAAAGTTCTTTAATCGTGACAGGGTGTGCAGCTCAACTTCATCCGGAAGTATATGCAGCTATGCCCGAGGTTGATCGTGTTTTAGGAAATCGAGAGAAACTAGATAAAGTTTGTTGGTCAAAGACTGATAAAGTATTGGTTGGGGATATTTCAAATAGTTCTTTTTCAATTCCGGTTGTTACGGAATTTGAAGGGAGAACACGTGCTTTTATCCAAGTTCAACAAGGGTGCGATCACGCCTGTACTTTTTGTGTTGTGCATTCTGTTCGAGGACATAATAAAGGGGTTCCGATAAAACAAGTTCTGTGTCAAATGAGACAGTTGCTTGAAAAGGGCTATCAGGAATTTGTGGTAACAGGGATTGATGTGACCAGTTATCCGTATGGTTTTTCAAGTTTAATTGAGCATATTTTAACGGAATTACCGGAAATAAAGCGATTAAGACTTGGTTCTTTAGATCCAAAGGGTGTGGATGAGCGTTTGATAGATTTGTTTGGCAGATATCCTTCTTTATTGAGCCATATGCATTTAT
>CASDQF010000057.1 GCA_949282845.1 uncultured Alphaproteobacteria bacterium
AGTTTTCAACGACCTTCGATAAGACATGAGTAGAAAAAATATCCATAACTAGCTCCATAAATTATAATATTGTTATATCTGTGCAAGAGCAGAAAATGGTGTAATGCGAAGTTTGTTTTTTGAAATGATACTGATTGCTATCATAAAAAAAATAAACAAGCAGAACACATTTTATGCCTTGCCTTCGGTTTAGTTTTTACGGATGCTCCCTGCGTCATAATCCTTGTCAATATCCGCAATATTCACTGCGGATTATTCCTTGTGTTCATCTCTTAAAAACATAAACACAGGGATGACAATATTATGATTTATGGAGCTTTATCCTTGGTTTGATTTTACAAAAATGCTCTTTGCTCTGAGTTTGTCTGTCAGAGTGGCAACATCAACAGATGCTTTCAAAGCTGATGCGTTAAATTCGCCGGTTAAATAGATAACGGCTTGTTTGTCTTCGGCTGAAGCATCAACAGTTTCGGCTAAAATTGCCTCAGGCTCGGATGAGCAGATGGTGTATTTACCGTCTGATTTGCTCAATATCGTTCCTTTTTCATAGGAACCACCTGTAATGGTTGCTAAAATGCCAACTCTTGGAAACTCGCCGGCAAGCAAGTTGTCGACTGTTAATGTTCCTTGGTCTTTAAATCCTTGTACTGTCATTATTTGCCCTCCATAGTATATAATGCAATACGAGCAGCGACCATATCCGGTGTTTCTTCCTGTTCTTCAACAGAAGGCGAAATGTTCGGATTTGGCACGCTTGCCATGGCTTTTTCAAAGTCAGTTGATTTTTGGGCTGTCGGAATGGTTCCTAAAACAGCCAAGATGTCAGAAGCTGGCATATCTGTTTTTGCGAGCAACATCTGAGCAGTTTCTTCTTTGCCTTTTGCAAGCTCGGAAGCGAACACTTGGCTCATACGCTCACGTTCGGCCATTTTAATATCCTCGGCCGAAAAGGTGGGTTTTTGTTCATTCATGAATGATTTCTCCGTTGGGGACGTATTTCCAGCTAATTGACAAATATGGTGCTGACAAAAATCATTTGATACTAAGGATTTGTTCGCAAATGATGTTTTTTCATCATTAAGAAAAAATCCTGACGTAGTCGGATTATTTTTGTCGCATCCATCTGGACAAGGTAAAAATTGCTTTTTAACTGCTGAATTTTTCAAATGTGTAGAATCGACTACACTTTGTGAAAAATCCATTGTTCTAAAACAATTTTTACTCTTGCCATTTTTGCCTATTAACTGGTAATACGTCCCTGTGTTAAGGTCTGACACCAATTCCTCGAATGAGGACAAGCCGTCAGCCAGACCGATAGTGACGGCTTTTTGCCCAACAAATACATCTCCGCCACCGAAGTTTTCAATAACTTCCTTCGGGGAGATATCCCTGTTAAGTGCAACTTTATTGATAAAAACATCAGCCAACGCATCAACGTGCTCTTGAATTTTGGCTTTACCTTCCTCGGTTTCCACATTGGGGCGTTTGTACGGACTTTGCGATGAAACAATCTCAATGGTTTTGTTTTCATCATCCTTTTCAAAAATGGAAACGACCCCGATAGAGCCAATAACGGCCGTATCGGTTGCATAAATCTTGTCACAGGCTGAGGCGATCCAGTAAGCGCCCGAGCAACAGTAACCGGATGCATAAGCGACAATCGGCTTTGTGCCACGAGCCTTATAAATCATATCGGCAACTTCCGAACAGCCGTTCACTTCGCCACCCGGACTGTCAACATCAAGCAAAATGGCTTGAACTGTCGGGTCTTTAAGGGCTTTGTTAAAGTCCTGAGCGAAAAGCTCGTAAGAGGTAGCTCCGCAAATGCGAGTGAAAAGGTTCGCATACCTGAACAACGGGCCGATTAACCTGATAACAGCAACGCCGTCTCGGATAGAAACGGCGTTTGTGTTTTTCATCTCTTTACCTAATTGACTGGCGACTGCTTCAGGGCTTTTGTTGTTCTGCTTCGCTATCGTCATCATCGTCTGCAACATCTCGGGCGTTATTGCCCAAACGGTCTTGTTTAATAGTTTCATTCTCATTTCCTTTGATTTTAGGTGTTATACTTGTGAATCATGTAATTGAACCGGTATTGCTAATTTCCTCACTAACAACGTTCGTCAATAAGCAATTGCCTCGTTCAAGTTCATGGTTTTCCTTTCATTTAAATAAAAACCTTTACTTTTTGTGTTTTGGATAACAAAAAAGCCCCACGAGAAGTGAGGCTTTGTTTTGTTTGATAGATACTTAAATAAATGCAATAGGTATTGCAACAATTTCTCTAGAAATAAAAGATACTTCCTGTTTTAAGCATAAAATAACACCTTTTGCTATTGGCTTTTGTAGTTTTTCAAGTACATTAAAGTTTTTATAAGCATTTGAATCAGGCATCATTGTTTTCTTTACCTCTATCGGATAAATTGTATTATTCGCCTCTATGATAAAATCAATTTCTTTGGCATCTTTATCTCTGTAAAAATAAATATTTGGTTCTTTAGCATTATGCCAATATGATTTGAGTATTTCAGATAACACGTATGTCTCCAGTATCGCTCCACTCATAGCACCCGCTTCAAGAGATTTTGGAGCATCCCAACCTGTTAAATATGCACATAACCCTGTGTCCAAAAAATAAATCTTTGGTGTTTTTATAATACGATTAGTGATATTATTGTAGTAAGGATGTAATAAATACACCAAACCGGAAGCTTCTAAAATATTTAACCAAGACTGGGCCGTTTTATTATCAATGGACACATCTCTGGCTATATCTGCAAGGTTTAATAATTGTCCTGTTCGTGCTGCTACTGCCTTTATAAAATTATTAAATCTGATAGCGTCAGATATATTATAAGAACCTTTTACATCTCGGTCTATATATGTTTTCACATAAGAACTGTAATAAATATCTCTGTCTTCACCATTTCTACTAACCAATTCAGGGAAAGAACCGTTAAAAATATTTGTATAAACCGTTTGCAATGTGCTTTGAGATTTTTTTTGTTTTTTCAGTTCATCAATAAAATCATCCGTTGGAAGGAAAGGAACAGTATCAGGATGATTGTTTATTTCTTGATTAGACAATCCCAATAAATCAAGTATTGCTACTCGACCAGCCAAAGTTTCTTGAATTCCTTTCATAAGATGAAATTTTTGTGAACCGGTTAACAAAAATAATCCTTTTTTATCTCTGTTTTGGTCAACATATATTTTAATATAACTAAAAAGTTCCGGTGCATATTGTACTTCATCGATTAAAACAGGCGGTTGATGTTCTTGCAAAAACAAAGCAGGATCATTAATTGCCTTAGCTCGTTCATTCAAATCGTCCAATGTAACACGATTATATTTATCAGAAATATATGTTTCTAATAAAGTTGACTTACCAACCTGACGAGGACCGGTAATTAATAATACTGGAAAATTTTTAGTTAATCGGTCAAGATGACGTGATAAAGTTCTTTGGTACATAAAGCATCCTTTCGGCTAAAATGGAATACAACTCCAATATAGCCGAAAACAAACATAAAAGCAAGTCCTATTTTATTTTTTTGCATTTTTGCTATTTTATAAAACAGAAAACACGTCTCAGATACTCCCCGATACCTCTTTTTCTTCATCTTGTTCTATGTTCCTTTCATGGTTTTCTCCTAATGTTAAACCTAATTCAGCAAGTTTGGCAGTTTGCCTATCGCACGTTTTGTTATCATCATTTTACCGGTAATCCGGCGAAAGGAACCAGAAAAACTAATTTTCCTCGCTATCAACGCTCGTCAAAAAGTTTTTTCATACGTTCCTTTTCTCTTGCTCTTTGTTCTAAAACTTCTTCCCAGTCTAAGCCTTGACCGGCACATTCGGCCTCTAATGTTGAAAGTCCTATCTCCATTCGGATTTGGCAGGCTTGTGCCTCTTTGACAGGATCCACCCAACCACGACCCGGACCGATCCACTTACATCTTGTATATGCGTAGCGGTTCTCATAAAAGTCCGGAGCATCAACCAGTCCCTTATTGACAGCTTCTTCAAGCCATAGTTCATAAACCGGTGTTGCCCAGTAATCGGACAGCCATTGACGGCGACCGTTGAAATATCGCCAAGCTTCTAACAAGGCAGAACGGGCGGACGAGTAATTGGTCTTTGAGAAGTCTTTTAA
>CASDQF010000058.1 GCA_949282845.1 uncultured Alphaproteobacteria bacterium
AAAACAGAAGATGAGAAATCTGCTTGTCCTTGAAGAGTACCAATTATTCTCCCTTGAGCGTTAATCAATAAAGTTCTGGGTACTTTTTCTCCACCTAACATACGTAAGAGCTGTTCATTCTCATCCAAAGCAATCGTCAAATTATTTAAACGTCGTTCATAAAATACTTTCTCCACAATTTCGGCGTTTTTTTCACCTTCGGCAACTGTTAATATAACAACTGGCATTTCTTTAAATGATTCTGCTAGTCGATTTAAACTAGGTAATTCAAGTAAGCAAGGGCGACAATTCGGTTTGAAGAAATTTAATACAATAACTTTTCCTTGAAAAGAAGATAGAAGAACTTGATTTCCATTTTTGTCTTTAAAAGTAGCTTGAGATGGAATCGATGTTTCGTTTTGAGTGATTTCAAAAGCCGTTTTAACAAGATTTATTTTTTCTTGCGCGGCTAAAGGCTTGCCAAAAAAGATAAAAAGAGCTAAAAGAGAAAAAGAAATAATATGATATAACATTTTATAAACCTCTTAAAAGGGAAAAAATGAAAAATTTAACATACTTTTTTATTTTATTCATCCTATGTCTTGTTGTTGTTTCCTGTGGACGCATGAACAGTCCAAGGATACCGGAAGGCAGTGTTTATCCTCGTACTTATTATTGAGCCAATGTTGGATTTAATTTTGCCCATTTCAATAAAGTAACCGGACTTGTTCCATTATCTGGATAAACAGAGATACCAATACTGATTTTTAAAGCGACAGATTGTGTTTTATATAAAATCGGAATATTGGCGCAATTTTTTAAACGATCAATAATAATTTGAATATTATTTTTATCTTTAATGTTTTCAAAAAGAAAATAAAAAGAATCTTCTGCGGGTTTCGCAATAGTATCTACACTTCTAATTGTGGATTTAAAGCGAGAAATTAAAATATCTAAAACATAACGTTTAGCATCTTGTCCCATTTTTTCTTCAATATCTTTTAAATCTAAAACATTAACGACAACGACGGTTAGGAATGAAGTGATATTGGTTAAGACGCCTCGTGCTTCACGAAGAGCTCTGAGAATAGCCTGATCTACACGGTCGTTAAAAAGAACAGGCGTTGGAAGATGTGTTTCCAAATCAATCGGAGACATGTGTGTTAATCGTTCTTCCAGATTTTTATTTTTCTTTTCTAACGCAATAATAGGAGCTTGATCATATCCTTCCAACATAAAAATTTTATCATCTCCGATAAAAATAGGAATAAGTCGAGCATTGATATATACAACATTTTCAGTTGCAGTTCGTAGCCTTAGCGGGAAGTAATCACTGCGTTTAGATGTTGTTTTTAATTTTTCTTCTAAGAGTTCTTTATCTGCGTCTACAATGATATTTAAGATGTGTTGATTTGTCAGAGTTTCTTTACTTCCGCCGAGGAGATGGATAGCCATTTCATTTAGGTAAGAAACTTTTTCCTCTTTAATGACACAAAAAAATGTATCTGTTATTTCCAAAAAATAGTCCCCTAAATGAGGCGCATTTATATTGTTTTCTAGCATTTTTCCCACAAAATTTAATGAACCAACTCTTTAAAGGTATAAGGTATTTTGTCGAAAATCAAGGAAAAAATGCTGATTTTTTTATTGAGATGTTTTTATTTTCGCTGTAGTCTAACAAAAAAGAGAGGAGAAAACGGATGAAGGGGAAATATTTTATCCTGAGTATTTTAATGTTTGTCAGTATAAATGCTTTTGGTCAAACGCAAACTGTTCAGACAACTTTGAGTGAGCAGCAGATGCAAGAGTGTATGCACCTTTTGGAAATTGCAGAATTGAAAGAAGCCAATTGGATTTATTCTCAATGTGGTTTTGATAATGAGGAAATAGCTTGGTATACATGGGCGCCTCTTGTTTCGAAAGCAGAGTATCCTAAAGCTTTATATCAATTATGTATACGCCATCCGAAAAATGATTATTCCGCACTTTATTGTCAAAAATCGTCAGATTTGGGGTATTTACCAGCTGTGCTTCAAAATGCACGAAAAATGAAACAAGATGGTAAAACAGATGCCTATGTTCAGGCATTATCAGATATTATAGAACATCATCCATTGGAAGATAAACAAGTTATTGCAACAGAGGAAGATAAAGCGGCAGTTGAAGCATATGCTGAATTAGGTTCTGTTTATCTTCAAGGAGATTTTGTCCCTCAAAATGTAGACTTAGCTTTACAGTATTTAAAGAAAGCAGCAGATTATGATAATGCTGAGGCTTCACATGCTTTAGGTATTATGTTGTATTGGAGTGGTGATAAAAAAGCGATTCAAATGGCCACTTTATATTGGTGGAAAGCAATAGCTTTAGGCTGTTTAGCAGCTGAGGAAAATTTAGGTTATTTAAATTTATACACTCAAGGTCGTTTACGTGAAAGTGATGCGCGACGGTTAATGGAAGATCGAATGTTTACATGCAGTGCATCGAAAACAGTTGGTAAAAATGCTCACATTAAGACAGCAGATGAGTGTGATTGTGCAAGTGTCTTAGCTTGGAAGCGTTCACAGGGAACAAAGCCTTATACATTGCTTGTTATATCGGATAAAGAAGCCGAACTTTTAAGGGAAGACGGAAAAACAGAAAAAGTTTCTGAAGGAGATATAACTCAAGCGGGATATTTGGTAGATGAGATTAGGGCTTCTGCGGTGATTATTAAAAAAGGGCGAGAACGACATGTTTTATTACCTCAACCGGATGAAGATTGCCTTGAGTTGTGTCAAAATCCTAATCTTATTCCGACACGATATGTTAATGATATTGAGCCTTATCATTTGAAGTTTACACAAATAGAATGTTTGCAATTAGCTCGTTCATTAGAAAATTTTAATGATATTAAACATCCTATTAAAGGAATGGGGGAGTGTCATTTACAAGATTGGAACACATGGGGAAATGGGGCTTTAAAAGAAAAGAGAAATAAACATTTATATGTCTTAGGAAATATAGAAGCTTCAAGTTATCTTCCCGCTTTTGTCGATCAAGCGGAAAGGTTATATGCTCCGAACAATAAAAAACAAATGGCGCTTTTTGGTCAAATGCTTACTTTTGTAACAAAACAAAAACCGACAGATTCTTTGTCAGCGTTGAAGAAAGAACAAGCCTATTGCATTCAAACAGCTTTGCATATGCAAGGACCTTATTATAATCCTCAACAGGCCTTTGCTTGGGCAGAAGCGGGCGCGAAAGAAGGCTATCCTCAACAAATGAATATGTTGGGAATTTTGTATGCTCGAGGAGAGGGCACGAATGCGAATGAAGCATTGGCAGCAGAATGGTTTACTAAAGCCATCGAAGCTTCTTCTGTGCCATTTGTTGATGCTCAATTTAATTATAATCTTTTACAGAGCGGCGAAAGTTTTGAACAATTCCGTTATGGTTCTTGTAAGGATATTGTTGAGCCAACACGTCCTTCTGTCAGTGAGTTAATAGAGGTTTATCCATAATGAAAATAGCTATTTATTATTTTTCAGGTTGTGGCAATACAGAGCTGATGGCTTTAAAAGCACAAAAGAAAATGCAGGATATCGGACATGATGTTCTGTTGTTTCAAAATATAGAGCGTCCTTTACCTGAAGAGCGTCCTCAAACAGATGTAGATTTTTTTATGATGCCTGTTTATTTTTTTGGTCTTCCGGCGAATGTTGTGCGTTATATAACGCATATGCCCGTTGTCGCAGGTCGTAAAGCTGTTTTTATCGCTGTCGATGGTGGTTTTAGCGGAACTGCTCGTCGTTATGCTTCTTTTTTACTAAAGGGAAGAGGATATGAGGTTATCAGTACTTCTCAAATTGTTATGCCTGATACATTTCTTCCTTTAAAAAAATCTCAAATGGATGAAAAAGAGCGAAAAGAGCTTTTAAACCAAGCAGATGAGCAACTTCAAAAGACTTTAGATGTTTTAAATCATTTACCTCCTTTAAAAAAGGAAAATATATTTCTTTTTATTATAGCTGCAATCGTTTATTTTCCACTTTTATATTGGATAAGACATACGATGGGTTTTTGTTTCGTTTCAAAGAGTACTTGTATTCATTGTGGACGGTGTGCACAGAATTGTCCCAAGGGCGTGATACAAATGAAAGAAGGGCGTCCGCATTGGTCTGTTGGGTGTGTTGGTTGTTTCAGATGTGTTCAATTTTGCCCTGTTGCAGCAATAGATTTATCTTGGTATGGCTTAGGAATGGCTGTTCTTGGAGGATTGTTGGGGTGGACTTTCTTTGGAGCATTTTTCGTATATTTAGGTCCGTTTATGGTAGGGATGATGAAATGGGTTGGTCTTTTTTTAGGCTTTTATGGAGGAGCTTTCATTTACCAAAAAATTTCTTTACGCTTGCCGACAGATAAAGCTTTGGTCATGTCTCATCGTAAAAGAATAGTTTTGTCAGATGAAGAAAAACGCTTGTCATAAGATATGTTTTTGTCTATGATAAGGGCGCATTGAATGAAGGAGAATAAAATGAAGTTGCTTTTATGGACATTTGCTTTGATGACAGCAATCGTTGGAAAAGCTTTTGCTAACCCAGCTTGCGCTGTTTGTACGGTGGCTATTGCCGGTTCTTTGACCATCGCAAGAAAATTAGGGGTAGATGATTGCGTCGTTGGTGTATGGGTCGGTGCAATGTTAGCAATGATTGGTTATTGGACGATTCGTTTTGTAGAAAAAAGGAAATGGACATTTAAGGGCTATAAAGTTTTCTGGATGGCTTTTTCTTTATCATTGGTCGGATTTATTTATATTAAAGATTTAACTTATACTCCGGATGTTATAGGTATTTTCTATATGGATTCTTTTTTGTTTACAACTTTGTTAGGTGCGGCTGTTTTAATTTTCAGTATGCATTTTTATGCTTGGATGAAAGAAAAAAATGGAGGCCATGCTCATTTTCCGTTTGAAAAAGTCGTCGTGCCAATTGTTTTAGTGTTAGCAACTAGTGTTTTAATTGCCTATTATCCAATTTGTAATTGCGCAAGAACAAGTGGCGTTGTTCCTGTGACAGCTGATGTCGTACCAGGTTTTGATTAAAGAGGGAGAACATGAAAAAAGCTCAAAGTGTGAAAGAATTTGTTGAACGTATTGATTCGATGAAAAAGAAAAATCCCAAGGATTTGTCATCAGATCAGGATTTAACAATTGCTATTATGAATTTGATTTCCATAGAGGAACATCTTGTTTTTTCCGGGGCAAAAACAGGTAAAACCCACTTTTATGATATGGTTCAGGATATTCGAGAGTTGCGTAAAAATTTAATGCAAAAGATTATTCCTGCCTATGAAGGGGAAGTGTGGTGTATTTCAAAACATTTGTTAGCTTCTTCTATGAGATTGATGGAAGTTGGCACAAAACAACAAAGTTTGGGACATAAAGAAGAAGCATATCAGTTTTTTAATCAAGCTTATGATCTTTATTGCTTGTTCTGGGGCTTGAATATGAATCTGGTTGATATGAATGATGTCAAATGGGTTAAAAATGATGAAGAACAGGTAAAGAAGATAACTGCGAAAATGGCAGCTGTTGAAAAAGTTCCTGCAGTTAGTTCTAAGGCTGTCGAAAAAGAGAAGCTTGCGGAGCCCGAACCGACAACAGTTTTTGGAAAAATGAAGGCTGTGATAAGAAAAGCAGTTGATTGTTGTATCGAATAAAGAGGCTCTAAAGAGCCTCTTTTTTTATATAATTTTTTAAGAAGCTTCTTTTATCCAATTTTCAAGAGCATCTAAAGCGCGAGCTGTATAAAGCTTTTTTCTGTCAGCACCTTTTGGGGGGCGTTTTGTATTTAAAGCCAGTTCCGGGAAGAGACCAAAATTGATATTCATAGGTTGATATGTTTCTGGATTTCCCTTTGTTACATGACGTAGCATTGCACCGATAGCTGTTTCTGCAGGAGGCAAAGATTTTTTAGGATGTGCGAGAAGGAGGGCTGCTAATAGTCCCATAGCCGCACTTTCGACATATCCTTCACATCCAGAGATTTGCCCTGCAAGGATTAAATTAGGAGAAGCTTTTAAGCGCAATCTCTCATCTAAAACTTTAGGTCCGCAAATAAATGTATTGCGGTGAATGCCTCCAAGACGAGCAAATTCTGCGTGTTCCAGTCCTGGAATTGTTCTAAATATTTCTTTTTGAGCTCCATAGGTTAATTTTGTTTGGAAGCCCACCATGTTCATGAGTGTTCCCACTTTATTTTCTTTACGTAATTGAACGA
>CASDQF010000059.1 GCA_949282845.1 uncultured Alphaproteobacteria bacterium
AAACAGCGGTTTGCCTAGTAAAGCCGCCGTTATCGCTACTTGCCGAAAATTATTAACAGTAATTTACGGCATGAATAAAAATAAAACATTTATTCTTCAATAATTTTATAACATTTTTATAAAGTCTTTAAAAGCAGTTTATAAAAAACTGTCTTTTTGGCGTTGCAAAAATATTGATACGAAAACAAATTAACTTTTTTAATTTTTTGCTTGATTTTTGTTATCTAATTTTTGCGCCAAAATTAGAAAAATTTAGCAGTTATTTAACATAAATTGAGCATAAGCGACTTACCATCCTATTCTCTAATGTAGTGGTAAAGAATCTTCTTTCAGCGAGGCTGGAAGGTCGTGAAGTAGAGGACGTTATCGGAGGAGAAGGATGCCGGGGTGATGCCGTAGAGCGTGGTTCCTTCCTCCAAGGCGCTGACATCCTTCATTTCCCAACCTTTGACAATAACGTCTTTCGGAATGGAAAAGACGGTTTTTTCTCCGTCTTTGTAGATGCCGTCGTTTCGGTAGACGAAGCTCTCGATGCTGGAATAGAAGACATCCACGTCTTTTATGGTCGCATTCGTAAGATCGGCTGTCTCCGGATAGGTCTCGCGGAAGTAGATGGTGCCCTCGAAGGAGATGGAGATGTGATCGCCCGGGATCATCTTTTCGAAGCCGTAGTCTTCCACGTCGACGTAGGGCACGATCATATCGTCATAAAGGAAAGTGTGGCCCATCTCGATGGCTCTCTTGGAGATGGTCAAGTCATGGGTGGCGACGTGTACTTCTTCCGAGGTCATGTCGCTAGAAGCGCTGTCGTTGCCAATCGAGGAGGGAAAAGAGGAAGAAGAAGCCTCCGAGCAACTGGAAAGCAGCAGTGCCGCAAGGAACAAAATAGCTTTTTTCATAAGAACGCCTCGTTATATATATAATACTACAATACCCCCAATTCATATAGTCGGATAAGAAATAACGTCGTAAAAATGGAATTTGTATCGATTTAATTAAGCTCTTTGGTTTATCCTAGTGCGATTTTTTCATGAAGATTGAAGATAGGAAAATAATATTAGCCATATATCGGAATTTAAATTAGCCAATTGTGGCTATAACTTTCATAATAATTCTTTATAAAGAAAGGAATTATTTATGGAAAAAGATTTTCGTTTAGCCGCAAGAAAAATAGCTATATGTAGAGAGGTAAACATGAAGCCGAATTTTTCAGCTCTGGCAAAAGAAACAAATATTAACAGGCATACTTTGTCTGACATGTATTACGAAAGGAGGGAATTAAAGCTGAGAGAAAGAAAATCTCAATTAGATCCTTTTAAAGAGGAAATAAGAGATATATTAAAAGACCCTGTCGTTTATCAAAAATTTTTGTTTTAGTCGAAAAATTAGCCAAAACCTTGGCTGAATCTAATTTATATGTACCAAACAGTCATAAATTATCGATATTGAAGAAACTTAAAAGTTAAAATGTATACTATTTTCTGGTTGTTTTCTGGTTGTGGTAGAGCTATGAAGAAGGTTTTGATAAAACAACCAGAAAAACAACCACAATACAACCAGAAAACATAGAAGAGGAAATAATTCAATTAATTAAAAATAATGAAAAGATTTCTAGAAAAGATATAGCTATTGTTTTGCATAAAACAGAGGGAAGCATTAGACACCATTTAAAAAAATTACAAGAAAAAAAGATTATCAAGCATTCAGGACCAGACAAAGGTGGATACTGGGAAATAATCAAATCAAAATAAGAACAGAAGGCTTTTGCCGAAACATTAAAGGCGTTCGCTTATTGATTTCGAGGGCATTTAAGACGTTTTCCAAGCACATTTCTGACGAACACCTATAATGTATAAGCATTATAGGTTATTTTTTTACCAAATCTTACCAATTCGTGCTCACTATGTCGTAACCTAAAATTTTAGGGTCCTATCGTAACCGTCGAAAATAGTCAAAAATACCTCAAAAAGTTCGAACCACCGCAATACGCACACCGCAATAGCACAACGGGTTCGAACATTCGCAAATTATAAATAAGGATATATAAGGGAAGCATTGTTAATCGCATAGGTTAGCTATTTACAGTCAACATTTATCAAAAATTTTTGTTTTGGTCCCAAAATTAGCCAAAACCTTGACTGAATCTAACTTATACGCTCATCTTATTCTTTTCATCTAACATAATATCTAATCATTCAAACAGAGCATTTTTTGTACGAAAAATCATCCAAAGTTATTGATAATCGTCCAAAAATATGCTTTAATTGGACGAAAAATGGAGGTGTTGGATGAAAACTTTTAATTACGATGCCTACGCAAACAAGACTTGGGATAGTGAAATAGTATCGCTTGTTGCACAGATACATGAGTGCAAAGGAAAACAAGAGCTCTTTTTGGCTCAAAAACCCACGGTTTTAGAAAAGCTCGTTGAGATTGCCAAAATTCAAAGTGTTGAGGCATCAAACAAAATCGAGGGTATAATCACAACCAGCACGAGAATAAAACAGTTATGCGAGGAGAAGGCTACGCCGAGGAATCGTGATGAAGAAGAAATAAGTGGTTATAGGGAAGTGTTAAAAACAATACATCAAAACTTTGAGTATATCCCTATAAATCGCAATTATATCTTGCAACTACATGGTATCCTTTATCAATATTCAGGGCGCAGCATAGGGGGTAGGTTCAAAAATGTGCAGAATTATA
>CASDQF010000060.1 GCA_949282845.1 uncultured Alphaproteobacteria bacterium
CCCTATCACAACCAATACACCCAGCATCTCTATCATGCTGCGGCCGGTTTGTGTTTTCCTATGGAAGATTTGGTGATATTTTTGAGCAAAAAGATGAATAAAACGATTCATGTTAATTCTCCAAATAAATTTGTAAATCTTATAAACTTATCTTACCTATACCCTATCAGCTTTTCCTATACTGTCAAGAAATTTTACAAATAAACTATCTGATTACCTTTCCTGGAAATAAAAAAAGCCCCTCTCTCAGAGGGGCTTCCCTTTATAACAAGATTTTACTCTGCAGAAGGTGCAGCACCTGCTAGTTCTGCATCGACAGCCGCCAGCTCTGCAATTTCTTCTGTTTTTTCTTGACTTGCAAGCAGCTCTTTATCTCTTTCTGCTGCAATCTCACGCTTCATGTTTAACATTGCTCCTGTACCAGCAGGAATTAAACGTCCAACGATAACATTTTCCTTTAAGCCGGATAACGTATCCCGTCGACCTTCCACAGCAGCTTCTGTTAACACGCGAGTTGTTTCTTGGAACGAGGCCGCAGAAATGAAAGACTTCGTCTGTAAGCTTGCCTTTGTAATACCAAGTAATACTGGCATTGCTTTTGCTTCACGTCCCGCATTTGCCAAAGCTTTCCTATTTTCATTTTCCAGAGTATCAAGATCTACTTGCTCACCTGCTAATAAAGTCGTATCACCTGGATCTGTGACTTCAACTTTCTGCATCATCTGACGAACTATAACTTCTATGTGTTTGTCATTGATACGCACACCTTGTAAACGATACACAGCTTGAACTTCTTTAATCAAATAATGAGCTAAAGCTTCAACGCCAAGTACGCGCAAAATATCGTGCGGAACCATATTACCATCGACAATGACGTCACCTTTTTGAATGAACTCACCCTCATGAACCGCAATATGCTTTCCTTTCGGAACGATATATTCAATTCGATGTTCGTCTTCACCAACGATAAAAATACGACGTTTAGATTTATAATCTTTACCGAATTCCACACGACCATCAATCTCAGAAATAATTGCCGCGTCTTTTGGTCTGCGTGCTTCAAACAATTCGGCAACACGAGGTAAACCACCCGTAATATCTTTCGTCTTCCCTGTTTCACGAGGAATACGAGCTAAAACGTCACCCTTACTGACCTTAGTACCCGCATCAATTGAAATAACAGCGTCAACAGGCAAATAATAACGAGCTTCGACATCCTTACCAAATGTCAAAACATTTCCATCATCATCAACCAAAATCAAACTTGGTTTCCGTTCACCACCCTTTGCATTCTGGCGCCAGTCCATAACGACGCGAGATGTTAAACCCGTTGCTTCATCAACGACTTCACGCATTGTTTCGCCAAGGACTAAGTCATCATATTTAATGATACCGTCTTTATCAGCAATAATTGGCATTGTATACGGATCCCATTCAGCCAAACGATCGCCTTTAGAAACTTTTTGACCGTCTTTAACAACCAAAGTTGCACCATAAGGCACTTTATGGCGTGCTTTTTCTCGATGTCCTGCGTCGATTAAAGAAATCTCACAATTACGAGATAAAACAATCGTTGCACCAGCCGTATTTTTAATTACATTACAATTTTTTAAGCGAATTGTTGCATCAAAAACAGCCTCAATACTAGATTGTTCCGCACCACGTTGAGCCGCACCACCGATATGGAATGTCCGCATGGTTAACTGAGTACCAGGTTCACCAATGGATTGAGCAGCAATAACACCAACTGCTTCACCAATACTAACCGGTGTTCCATGAGCCAAATCACGTCCATAACATTTTGCACAAATACCATTTTTAGATTCACATGTCAAAACAGAACGAATTAAAACAGATTCAACTCCGGCAGCATCAATTTTTTCAACATCATTTTCATCGATTAACTTACCTTTTGGAACAATAATTTCTCCCGTTTGAGGATCTTTAATATCTTCTTGAGCTGTTCGACCTAAAATCCGTTCACCGGTTGTCGCAATAACATCACCGCCTTCAATAATAGGCTGAATGGTAATACCACGTTCTGTTCCACAATCTGCTTCGGTAATAATAGCATCTTGAGCCACATCAACCAAACGACGTGTTAAATAACCGGAGTTTGCTGTTTTTAAAGCCGTATCTGCCAACCCTTTACGAGCACCGTGAGTAGAGTTAAAGTATTCCATCACGGTCAAACCTTCTTTAAAGTTTGAAATAATCGGCGTTTCAATAATTTCTCCTGATGGTTTAGCCATCAATCCACGCATACCGGCCAACTGCTTCATCTGAGCCGCAGAACCACGAGCTCCGGAATGTGCCATCATATAGACAGAATTGACAGGCTTCCCAGGCTCTGCTTTAGAAATTTGTTTCATCATTTCATCGGCAACGACATCTGTACAAGCTGACCAAGCATCAACGACTTTATTATATTTTTCACCTTTCGTAATTAAGCCGTCTTGATATTGACGTTCAAATTCCTTCACTTTTGCTTCTGTCTCTGCAATTAACTTTTTCTTTGTCTCTGGAATGATTAAATCGTCTTTACCGATAGAAATACCAGCCAAAGCAGCTTGACGATATCCCAAAGCCATAATCTTATCAGCAAAAATACAAGTTGCTTTCTGCCCGCAATGACGATAAACCGTATCAATAATATCCGATACTTCTTTCTTCCGAATCAATCTGTTGATTAAGCTGAAAGGTGTTTTGTTATCATCCGGCAACACCTGAGATAAAATAATTCGTCCTGGTGTTGTTTCGACTAATTTAGTCACTTTTTCAGAAGCACCCTCTTCCCAAATTGTGAGACGAGCCTTAATCTTAGCATGTAAAGAAACAACTTTTTGATTCAAAGCATGCATTACCTCAGGAATACCGGAGAAAATCATACCTTCGCCTTTTTCTCCTTCTCGTTGAAGTGTCAAATAATACAAGCCCAAAATAACGTCTTGTGTCGGCACAATAATCGGCTTTCCGTTTGCCGGAGACAAGATGTTATTTGTTGACATCATCAAAACACGAGCTTCTAATTGAGCTTCTAAGAATAATGGAACATGAACAGCCATCTGGTCACCATCGAAGTCAGCGTTAAATGCGGTACAAACCAATGGATGCAGCTGAATAGCTTTACCTTCGATTAAAACAGGCTCAAATGCTTGAATACCTAAGCGGTGCAAAGTTGGAGCACGATTTAATAAAACAGGATGTTCACGAATAACTTCAGATAAGATGTCCCAAACCTCGGCACGTTCAGCTTCAACCATACGTTTAGCCGCTTTAATTGTCGAAGCTAAGCCATATTGTTCAAGTTTAGCATAAATGAATGGCTTAAATAGCTCTAAAGCCATCCGTTTCGGCAACCCGCATTGATGTAATAACAATTCCGGTCCAACAGTAATCACAGAACGACCAGAATAGTCAACGCGTTTACCTAATAAGTTTTGACGGAAACGACCTTGTTTTCCTTTCAACATATCTGCCAAAGACTTTAACGGACGCTTATTGGTTCCCATAATAGCACGTCCACGACGACCATTATCGAATAAAGCATCAACAGACTCTTGCAACATACGCTTTTCATTGCGGATAATAATTTCCGGTGCACGCAATTCCATCAAACGTTTTAAACGATTGTTTCGGTTAATAACACGACGATATAAATCATTTAAATCTGATGTCGCAAAGCGGCCACCATCCAATGGAACCAACGGACGTAATTCTGGTGGGATAACAGGTATAACATCTAAAATCATCCATTCAGGACGACTGCCAGATTCAATAAAGGCTTCTACCAATTTTAAACGTTTAACTAATTTTTTACGGCGCATTTCAGAAGTCGTGCTCTTTAACTCGGCACGCATTTCTGCCGCTTCTGCTTCTAAATCGATTTGACTTAAATATTCTTTTAATGCTTCCGCACCAATTCCGACATGGAAAGAATCCTCTCCGTATTCTTCCACAGCTTTTTCATATTGTTCATCAGTCAGGAGTTCATGTAACTTTAATGGAGTTAATCCTGGCTCAACAACCATATATTTTTCAAAATACAAAACAGCTTCCAAATCTTTAAGGGTCATATCGACTAATAAGCCAATCCGACTTGGCAGAGATTTTAGAAACCAAATATGTGCTACCGGGCAAGCTAATTCAATGTGTCCCATACGTTCACGACGCACTTTAGATAATGTAACTTCTACACCGCACTTTTCGCAAACGACACCACGGTATTTCATGCGTTTATACTTACCGCACAAACATTCATAATCTTTTACCGGTCCAAAAATCTTTGCGCAGAAAAGACCGTCCCTTTCCGGCTTAAAGGTTCGATAGTTAATGGTTTCCGGCTTCTTAACTTCACCGTAAGACCAAGAACGGATTTTCTCCGGAGAGGCTATAGAAATTTTAATATCATCAAAGGACTGCGGATTGCTCACTTGTCCAAAAATCTTTACGAGTTCGTTCATGCTTTTCCTCTTTTCTAAAAGGGTTGGAAAGCCGGCCGAAACCGGCTTTCATTCTTTTCTTACACTTCTTTTTGGTTTAATTCAACATCGAGACATAGAGATCTCATTTCCTTCACTAACACATTGAAGGACTCTGGAATACCTGACTCGAAATTGTCATCGCCTCTGACCAAAGTTTCATACACTTTTGTTCGACCAGACACATCATCAGACTTCACCGTCAGCATTTCTTGCAACGTATATGCTGCGCCATATGCTTCCAAAGCCCACACTTCCATTTCACCGAAGCGCTGGCCACCGAACTGAGCCTTACCACCTAACGGCTGTTGTGTCACTAAGCTGTAAGCGCCGATGGAACGTGCGTGAATCTTTTCATCAACCAAGTGATGCAATTTTAACATATACATATAACCAATTGTCACTTGTCTATCAAATGGTTCACCTGTTAAACCATCATACAATGTCACCTGACCTGATGTGTTCAACCCAGCTTTTTCAAACATCCGATTGATATCGTCTTCATGAGCTCCATCAAAAACCGGAGTAGCAATAGGAACACCAGCTTTTAAATTTTGTGCCAATTCCAAGACTTCATCATCTGTCATCTCTGCAATTTCTTTCTGATATTCTTTCTTTTCATAAATATCATCCAGTTTGTTGCGTAAATCAGCCATAGAAGCTTCATTTTTCTGGTAAGCTTCAACAACTTTTCCAATTTGGACACCTAATTCATGGCAAGCATATCCTAAGTGTGTCTCCAAAACCTGCCCCACATTCATACGACTTGGCACGCCTAACGGATTTAAAACAATATCCATTGGAGTTCCGTCCTCGGTATAAGGCATGTCCTCAATTGGTAAAATCCTCGAAACAACACCTTTGTTTCCATGACGACCGGCCATCTTATCACCTGGTTGTAATTTACGTTTTACTGCAATAAAGACCTTAACCGTCTTTAAAACGCCAGGCAACATTTCATCACCCCGTTGTGCCTTTTCAACACGATTTTCAAATTTAGCTTGTAATGCCTTTTCTGCGGTTTCCAAAGTCTCTGTCATTTGCTCTAACTGCTTCATTACAGCATCATCAGCAACGACGATTTTTTTCATCGGACCAACCGATAGCTCAGCCATGTTCTCGTCTGTTAAAACCGTTCCTTCAGCAATATGCTCACTTTTCAGAACCTTCTGACCTTTTAACAAAGTACGAGCACGATCAAGGAAGCTACCTTGTAAAATCTTTCGTTCATCATCACGATCTTTTGCTAAACGATCAATTTCCGCCTGTTCAATAGATAAAGCACGTTCATCTTTTTCCAAACCACGACGTGTGAACACACGAACATCAACAACCGTTCCTTGGACTCCGGGAGGAACACGCAAAGATGTATCACGAACATCTGCTGCTTTTTCACCGAAAATTGTCCGCAACAATTTTTCTTCCGGTGTCATAACTGTTTCACCCTTTGGCGTCACTTTTCCGACCAAAATATCTCCGGCTTTGACTTCGGCACCGATATAAACAATACCTGTTTCGTCCAACTGTTTCAAAGCTTCTTCACCGACATTTGGAATATCGCGAGAAATTTCTTCCGGTCCTAACTTTGTATCACGAGCCATTGTTTCGAACTCATCAATATGAATAGAGGTGAAAACATCATCTCGTGCAATACGCTCAGAAATCAAAATTGAGTCTTCAAAGTTATATCCATTCCAAGGCATAAATGCGACCAAAACATTCCGGCCCAAAGCTAATTCGCCTAAATCTGTCGCAGGGCCATCTGCAATAAAGTCTCCTTTTGTGATAACATCTCCGACTTTAACTAAAGGACGCTGTGTAATACAAGTGCTTTGATTGGAACGTTGAAATTTCGACAGATTATAAATATCAACTGCCGAATCCGTTGCAGCGACTTCACCTGTTGCTTTAATAACGATACGAGTTGCATCCACTTGAGAAACAACACCATCTCGTTTAGCCGTAATAGAAGAACCTGAATCCTTCGCAACAGGAGCTTCCATACCCGTTCCGACCAACGGAGCTGTTGATTTTAATAATGGAACAGCCTGACGTTGCATGTTCGATCCCATCAATGCACGGTTTGCGTCATCATTTTCCAAGAATGGAATTAAAGCCGCAGCGACAGAGACCAATTGTTGAGGAGAAACATCTATTAAATCAACTTCTTCAGGTTTAACCAACAAAACTTCACCATCTCGACGACAAGTAATGAGATCTTCTGTGAACTGACCATTCTTATCAACTGCTGTATTAGCCTGAGCGACTGTATGCCCTGCCTCTTCCATAGCCGACATATAAACTACTTCATTTGTCAACTTACAATCTTTGACACGACGATACGGACTTTCAATGAAACCGTATTTGTTAATACGAGCATAAGTTGCTAATGAGTTAATTAAACCAATATTTTGACCTTCAGGAGTTTCAATCGGACAAATTCGCCCATAATGGGTTGGATGGACGTCTCGAACTTCAAAGCCAGCACGTTCACGCGTTAAACCACCTGGTCCTAAAGCAGACAAACGCCGTTTATGTGTCACCTCAGATAGGGGATTATTTTGATCCATAAATTGACTGAGTTGTGAAGAAGCAAAGAATTCACGAACAGCACTGGACAACGGTTTTGCATTAATTAAATCATGTGGCATAACCGTATCAATTTCAATAGAGCTCATCCGCTCGCGAATAGAACGCTCCATCCGTAATAATCCAATCCGATATTGATTTTCCATCAACTCACCGACAGAACGAACACGGCGGTTTCCTAAATTATCAATATCATCAACTGTTCCTCGACCATCTTTTAAGTCTAACAAAATTTTAACAATCGCTAAAATATCTTCTTTGCGTAAAACACGAATGCTATCAGGAACCTGCTCATTTGTGAAACCTAAACGCGCATTCATTTTAACACGACCAACAGCTGACAAATCATAACGTTCCAAATTAAAGAACATAGAACGGAATAAATTATCCGCCGTTTCAACCGTTGGAGGCTCACCAGGACGCATGACCTTGTAAATATCAATTAAAGCTTCTTCCCGTGTTGTGTTTTTATCTGCTGCCAAAGTATTTCTTAAATATGGACCGACATTCACATAATCAATATGTAAAATATCAAGTTGTTTAACCTTAGCATCCGTAAACGCTTTTAATTTATCTTCTGTAATCTCATCACCAGCTTCAATTAAAATTTCACCTGTCGTTTCATCAATCATATCATCAGCGATAAAACGACCGATTAAAGCATCATCCGGAACTAAAACTTCTTTTAAACCATCTTTTTGAAGTTTTTTAGCTTTAGCTAACAAAATTTTCTCGCCAGCAGGCACTAAAACCTCTTTTGTATCTGCATTGACTAAATCAAAAGGCAGCTTCCGTCCTTTTAACTTATCTGGTTCAAAAGCGATACGCCAACCTTTTTTATCACGAGTAAACGTATCTTTTCCATAGAAAGAAGATAAAATTTCTTCTTTACTCATACCAAAGACATCGGCAAAATCTAATTGCTTACCCTTTTTCTCAGCAGCAGCACGTTTTTGAGCTGTTTCCGCACTATCTAAAGCATATAAGAGAGTCGTAATGGGGAGCTTACGCCGTCTGTCAATACGCACATAGACCAAATCCTTTGCGTCAAACTCGAAATCAAGCCAAGAACCACGATAAGGAATGATTCGCGCAGAAAACAAATACTTACCAGAGGTATTTTTACCACTATCATGATCAAAGAAAACACCAGGAGACCGATGCATTTGAGAAACAACAACACGTTCAGTTCCATTAACAATGAACGTTCCGGTTGCTGTCATCATTGGCAAATCACCCATATAGACATCTTGCTCTTTAATATCACGAATAGTCCGGGCTCCTGTTTCTTCATCAACATCCCACACGACAAGCCGTAATGTCGCACGTACCGGTGCGGCAAAAGTCAGCCCTCGTTTAATACATTCATCCACATCATACTTGGGTTCATCTAATTCATACCGCACGAACTCTAAATCTCCGCGCCCTGCGAAATCATGAATTGGAAAAACGGATTTAAAAACTTCTTGCAAACCCGTATCAGTCCGATCTTGACTTTTTACACCTGTTTGAAGAAAATTGGCATAAGAAGTTTTTTGTACTTCGATCAAATTAG
>CASDQF010000061.1 GCA_949282845.1 uncultured Alphaproteobacteria bacterium
CCCATAGACGATAACTCATCCTGTAAATCCGGAAACTTAAACGCATATCCCGTCGGACGTGTCTGATAATACTCATCTGTCATCGGGACATTCGAAGCACGTAACATCACATCATGAATCGTCTCATTCGCTCGGTGCTTGTTCATCGCATAGGTAAAGCCAAATAATGCCGCTACGCTCAATACCCCTATAATAACCAGTACGCCTAGCATCTCTATCATGCTCCGACCAGTCTGGTTGGAGGAGAGAAATTTATTTATTTTTGAACTTGGGAGGAGGGGGCCAACTTTTCTTGAAATGAACATCTATATCTCCTTATTTTATTGGTAAAATAATCATATCTTATTCATACTTGGCTTGTCTATATGTTTTTTTATTGAAAAGTTGTTTTATTAGAATAAAAACGATACATTTATATAAAAAAATCCCCTGCAAGAGCAGGGGATTTCTATAAAAATAAGATTATTTTGTTTCTTCTGTCGTTGCTCTTTCATCTTCTGAAATACGGGCTTTTTTACCAAATAACTGACGTAAATAATAGATTTTAGAACGACGAACTTTACCGGAACGAACCAATTCAATTTTTGCAATATTCGGAGAATAAAGCGGAAATACACGCTCTACACCTTCACCAAAAGAAATTTTACGAACAACGAAGGATGAATTTAAACCATCGTTATTACGGGCAATGCAAACGCCTTCGAAAACTTGAATACGTTCACGATCCCCTTCTTTGATTTTGCAATGTACTTTAACAGTATCACCGGTTTTGAACGCAGGAATATCTTTTTTCAGTTTTTCCATTTGTTCTTTTTCAAGAGTTTGAATAATATCCATTTTTTATCCTTTCTTCGGTTGAGAGGCCAAGTATTTTTGCCAAATATCAGGCCGTCTTTCTTTTGTTAATGTTTCCGACTGGTTTAAACGCCAGTTTTCAATATTTTTATGGTGGCCGGAAACAAGCACTTCTGGAACGGATTTCCCTTCCCATACTTGCGGGCGAGTATATTGAGGATACTCTAAAAGTCCGTTTGAAAAGCTTTCTTCCACCAAAGAGTTTTGATTACCTAAAACGTTTGGAACATAGCGTAAAACTGCATCTAACAATGTTAAAGCTGCTGGTTCTCCTCCGGATAAGACATAGTCGCCAATACTGATTTCCTCGAAAGGCCAACTTTCTAAAATCCGTTCGTCAACACCTTCAAACCGACCACACAGAATCGTAAGAGACGGTTCTTGAGCTAACTCTATGACACGTTTTTGAGATAACGGTTTACCTTTTGGTGTCATATAGAGGAGTGGACCTGTTTTGTAAGAGGCTTTCAAAGCACGATCTAAAACATCCGGCTTCATTACCATTCCGGCTCCACCCCCAAAGGGCAAGTCATCGACAGTTCCATAAGAATCTGTTGCAAAGTCACGGATATTAACACTATTCAAAGACCACAGACCTTCTTGCAGTGCTTTTCCGGCCAGAGAATACCCTAAAAAACCAGGGAACATTTCAGGATACAATGTTAAGACTGTGACCTGCATTATTGTTCTCCTACTGTTTCTTCAGGTAAACAAGCCGTAATAATACTTTTTTCTAAATCAACGGATAAAATATTTTGAGTTGAAAAAGCAAGCATGATAGTCGGACCTTGTGTCGGCTGAATATCTAAAATGTCACTTGCTCCATAATTTTCAACATCTGAGACAACTCCGATTTTGTTTCCATTTGCGTCTTGCACGATCATGCCTTTTAAATCGCAGATGTAATATTCATCATCTTTAAGGTCTTGTAGCGCATGACGATCAATAAACAAAGTCAAACCACGTAGGTTTTCTGCAGTGGTTCTGTCTTTAATGTCGTTTATTTGAGCAAGGACTTGTTTTTGCATCAGATTTTTAACTTTAACAGTTAGTTTGTTTCCATTTTTATCATAAAACGGAGCATAGCTTTCGAACCGTTCAGGAGAACAGAAGGGGTTGATTTTTACCAATCCTCTGATACCATGCGGTGCGACTACTTGACCCATTTCGATAAAACGTTTTGTCATCTGTATCCTTATTCAGCTTTTGTTTCCTCAGCTGGAGCTTCGGCAGGTGTTTCTTCTGCAGGAGCAGCTGCAGCTTCTTCAGCAGCTTTAGCAGCTTCCTCAGCTTCACGTTTGGCTTGTTCTTCAGCTTCTTTTTTGGCAGCTTCACGTTCAGCTTGTTCTTTTAAACGCTCTTGAGCTTTTGCTTTAGGCGCAGATTTTACAGGCTGTTCAGCATTTGTTTTGATTTTAGGAGCTTCGACAAGACCGATGGTTGCAAATAAACGGAGCATACGATCTGTTGGCTCAGCTCCTTTTTTAAGCCA
>CASDQF010000062.1 GCA_949282845.1 uncultured Alphaproteobacteria bacterium
CTCTGCACCATGCCAATACTCCGGTAATCCTTCCCAAGTACCGATAGGAGCATAGCTATCATAAGTTAAATTTCCTTGTTGTAAAGCATCTAAGGCAGAACGAGCACTCATATCCGGCATATCTGCATAATAAGTCGCCAAGACTTTTGCATCTTCTGCATCAAAACTTCCTTCCATTAAGCGAGCGACAAAGTAATCATTTGCTCGTGCGCGTTCACATTTACTGGAAATAAAATGTAAGAAACCGGACATCGCGTTTCGACCGGTCTTTGACCAGTGAGGATCTGCACCGCCCTTTGGTTCTTCTACGATAACCGCAACCATACTATCAATATACATATCACGTGCCGGACCAGCTGGTGGCAAACAGCTGGCTGATAAAGGATTCCAAGAAGGATAAAATTCTCCTTTTTCTGGATTATCTTCCGCACCCCAGTTAATAATAAAAACAGGTCCTTGAGTTGCTCGATAGCCTGAGGTATTAAAACATAGTTCAGGCTTTGGGTCATTCACAATAATACTCATCCCCGGTGACTCTAAAATAGTCGGTATCACAACCCCCACAGTTTTACCGGTTCCAGGAGGTGCAACAACTAAAGCAGAGAGTGTTTCCGGCATTTTCAGCAATTTACCCTTAAAACGCCCTAAAACGATAACGAACCCATTAAATAGCTTCATTTTTTTAACATCGCTATAAGTCGCCAAACGACCACCGCCGAAAGTCTTTAACATAAAGTCATTCGGATTTAAAATAGCCGCAACAGAAAAAATTCCAACGCCGATAATCCAAGGTAAGACAAGGATAAAAACACGTGTATAAAGTCCGAGTCGTAAGCTTTTTGAAATTCCTAAACTATACTGAGAAAATAAGAATTTTGGATTTTTAATTGATTCCACAAAAAAATTAATTGACGCTGCCAAAGATTGACGGCTCAGTCCATTCTCAATAATATTGTTAATCGGAATAATCAAAAAAAACAAAATAATTGCCGTGACAATGCCGATAAAAGCCCAAACAACCAAAAATGATACCGCCTTATCGCGATCAGCATACTCTCCTGCACGTTGAAAAACCATCCCCCTTACTCCTCTTTTCCTAAAGCTGTTTCAATAGAAGCAAAAACATCCTCTGACATCGGTTCAACATCTGTCGGAAAAGCATCCGTAAAAGATGGTAATTCTTCAGGCATCCCAACGTCTGTCCGAGCAACAGTCACATTCATTTCTTTCCATACATCTTTCATATCTTCGGCGTTAATAATATTTCCTTTTGTTTTAACCAGCAAAATATGAGATGTTAAAGAAATACCTTCTTGATCCAGAGTAGTCTTTAGCCTATCTGCGGCACGACGCAAGACCGTTAACGGAGAAACGCGATGTGAACTCTCTGAGAACCACAGAGGATCCTCATCATTAAAACGCTCCTCATCAGCTAACCAATCACCCGGTTCGCTATCCAATAAGATCAAATATGCATCTTTTTGACCGAAAGCAACATAATCTATCAAGTCTTCTCCCAAATGAACCGCTTTTTGAACTTGTGTACCGGCTTTTTTCATAATCGCTTCCAAATCCTCATGCAAAGGCTCGATAGAAGGTTCAACCATCATTGTTTGTTCCCCGCCGGGGAAATTTCCTGCCGATGCAAACGGAGAGGAAGAAGCCAAATCTTCAGGAAGTTCACGATGCGAAAAATGAGGCGTCTCATCAGAAGCACGTCGACTGCTTGCATCCATAAAAAAACCAGGTTCTTGATCAACGGGAGAAGCAACGGGAGCTTGTGCCGCACTCATCATAGCCGTTAATGGTTTAGGACGAATCTCTTTGTAAGATTTTTTCTTGCGGACACGAATTTTTTTACTTTGCTCCTGCACTTTTTTCGTTTTCTTTTGATAAATCCAATCCCAAAATAATTTTTCCATCAGTTGCGTATAATTGATGGATGCCAAAAAGAAAAAACCCATCAGCCAAACAGGAATAGCAAAGAACAAACTCAAAACGAAAATCCAATAATAGCTTCCTTGAATAACCCAGCCACCATACCACCATTGTTGGAAAATATATTGCCAATGATAACCAAGGAAAATATCAAAATCCCAATTTGTTAACAAAAACCAATGAAACCACAAGAAGAACAAAAACGTCCAAAAGGTAAAAATAAATGTGCCGCGCAGCAGATTTTTAAAATTCATTCTCAAAACCTTTCTTTTTTATTTTTTGTCATTATACATAAATTAAGAGAAATTTGCCAGCAGAAAAAACAAAAATCATTCTTTTTTTCAAAAATGATGACAAAAAATTCTTAAAAAAAGAAAGAGAAAAAACTTCTTTTAAAAAAAAATCAAATTTTCTCATAAAAAATCCGGGCATTTTTAATGCCCGGAAAGCTCTCTTTAATTGTGCTTATTGAGCACGTACTGCATTTAAAACTTGTTCCACTCGATAACTCGGCGCTGCTTCAACTACCGGTTTCATATTCACTTCATATTTTGCTAAAGAACGACGATAGTATGTCAAAACGAACAATCGAGTGGCTGAAGAAAGCCCTGAAGAACCTTTGGAATTATCAATTAACGAACACAATTTATAAAGAGAAATATTTTCTCTTTTACAAATATCCGATAGCGCCAACCAAGTCTCCTTATCTAAACGCATACTTGTTCGACGACCATTTACAACAACATTTTTACATAAGAGCATTGTTTTTTCCCCTTTTTTATTATATCTTAAAGATAAGCGATTACATAGCGAATCGATTAACACAACTATTATAAGAATATTATTTTAAATGTGCAACTTTTATTTGTGCATCTACATAAAAGATGGAAAAAAGATAAATGAGCCTTGCAAAAAAGGAAGCTCTTCATACACAAAAAAGAATTTGTGATCACCCTAACTGTCACAAAGAAGGATTATATCGTGCTCCGAAAGATCGTTCTTTGAAAGAACATTATTGGTTTTGTTTAGAGCATGTCCAACAATATAACAAAAATTGGAATTATTATGAAGGACTGGCTCCGGAACAAATTGAAGAAGAAATTCGTCGTGACACGGTAGGACATCGACCAACTTGGAAAGTCAATGACCTTTATGCCAACCGACTAAAGGACCCTTTTGATATTTTAGGGTTAGGTCGTGGAAGGCCTCGACCAAGTTCATTTAGCAGCCAGCAAAAAGAAAAGCCCTCTCTTGCAACGATCGAACATTTGGAAGCAATTAAAATATTAAAGCTAACGCCCCCCGTTACTTTAGATAGTTTGAAAAAAAATTATAAAACGCTTGCGAAAAAATATCACCCCGATAAGAACAATGGAGACAAGAGAGCAGAAGAAACCTTTAAATCCATTACATGTGCTTATCGTATCCTATTAAAAGCTTTAAAATAGAAGGCTGACAAAGCAGCCTTCTAAGAAAAACTTTGCTAAAAACTAACTTCTATTAATTCCAATTTTAGAACGAATGATTTGAATACCTTCCTGAGCAATGGGACGAATTTTCTTTTGTCCTTCCGCCAAAATATCAAACACTGTATCCGGATGAGCTTTTAAATCTTCATAAACTGCTCTGGGCCCCGAGAAATACTCAATAAATTTTTCATACAGTTTTTGCTTAGCTTCACCATAAGAAATACCTGAATGAAAAGCTTCCGCGAAAGCCTTCGTTTCTTCCGGAGTGGCTAATTCTTTATAAATTAAATAAATCAAATTCCCCTCTGTGTCTTTAGGCTCATTTGCTCCCTTACAATCCGTTTTAATGCTGTTGATAATTTTCTTAATCTTATTATCCGGCTCAAACAACGGTATTGTATTTCCGTAACTCTTACTCATCTTACGCCCATCTAAGCCCGGCAAAACAGCAACTTCCTCTTTCACTAAAGCTTCAGGAATTTTAAAAGTTTTTCCAAAAATATGATTAAATTTAATGGCCAAATCACGTGTATATTCCAAATGTTGGACTTGATCTTGTCCGACCGGCACATAATCCGCATTAAACATTAGAATATCCGCCGCCATTAAAACAGGATAGTTAAACAACCCCATATTAACGCCATCATCTTCATCTCGTCCTTCCGCTCTATTCTTATCAACAACAGCTTTATAAGCATGAGCTCGATTCATAAATCCCTTTGGACAAACACATTGTAAAATCAAAGCCAATTCAAAAATCTCTGGAATATCCGATTGACGATAAAAAAATGTTTTAGACGGATCCAATCCTAACGCTAAATAAGTTAAGGCAACTTCTAAAACAAGTTCTCGCATTAACTTCTGATCCTGGACAAAGTTGAGTGCGTGATAATCTGCGATAAATAAAAATGATTGATAGTCGCTTTGAGCAGCGAGCTCCAATCCGGGTTTTAACATCCCCAAATAATTGCCTAAATGAGGGCGACCGGTCGGTTTAATACCAGATAAAAGTGTTTTCATAATTTTCTCCATTTGTTAATTTATTTTTTTGCCGTCCGGAGAAAGATATAAAAAAAGCCGCCCTTCTTCGGACGACCCATTTGTTCATGCCAAAAAGCTCGTCCTATATCGACAAGCACCACCAAATTTTTTGAGCTTTTTGGAATAAAAACATTTCTTTTCCTTTCTTTAGGCGGATTTTATCAAACATCTAAAACAACTGTCAAGTTTTTTTTAAGTAAATTATAAAAACAGGCAAGAAAATCATATATTATTTTATCTTTTTTAGTATTGACAAAAAACTCGACAAGATATAAAATACTTTTTTTAAAGATAATAAAGGAGCAAAAAAAATGAGCCGAGACTTTGATTTAATCCAAGCTGTTCAACAAAACAAAACAGATGAAGCACTTGATTTGATGAGTTATCGTTTCGATCCGATGTTGAGAGACAACGAAAAAGATGAAACTTTGATGATCTTAGCCGCACGTCATATGAATCTGCCTATCATGTGCAAAATCTATAATGCTGCTCTTGAAAAAGGAACAGAAGAATTACTTGTTAAGTCTCGTACACTAGATGGTTTAACTCCTTTAATGATTGTTGCTCGCGGAACAACTCCAGATTTCGAGCGCGCTGAAGAAAGTATGAAAAATATAACTTGCTCTAATATAACTCTCAAAAATGGTGTTTTAAATAATTCCTATATTGAAAAAGTTATTAACACCATAAATATCCACATGGATGTTTTACGTAAAAGTGCTGCCTGCACTCACTTTTTATTACATGTCGGAGCCGATGTAAATGCTCAGGATATCAATGGGGATACACCTGTACATCATGCAGCACGTACCGGCAATATTTATCGTGCTCAAGACGGCATGTTGCAAGGCGCTTTAGCTGTTTTACTGTCTCATCCGAAAGTAGATTTATTGAAATCTAACAAAAAAGGAGAAACACCTTTTTATACGGCTTTACATGAACAAAACTCTCTGGCTTTACATGTTATCGGAAAAATGATGAAACAATCATGTAAAACAATCGCTCATCACACAGCCAATTTTGTTAATGAAGCTGAACGAAATCATCAAAAAGCTTAATCTCCTAAAAAAAGGCTCGATTTTCGAGCCTTTTTTAATAATCAATTTTATCGTGTCAACGGTTTATATTTAATTCGATGAGGTCCTGCTGCTTCTGTCCCTAAACGTCTTTTCTTATCAGCTTCATATTCTTCATAGTTCCCCTCGAACCAAACAATTTGACTATCTCCCTCAAACGCTAAAATATGCGTTGCCAAGCGATCTAAAAACCATCGATCATGCGATGTAATAACGGCGCAACCCGCAAAATCCATTAATGCTTCTTCCAAAGCGCGCAAAGTATCCACATCTAAATCATTCGTCGGTTCATCCAACAAAATAACATTAGCCCCTTGCTTCAACATCTTTGCCAGATGGACGCGATTGCGTTCACCACCGGATAATTGACCTACTTTCTTTTGTTGATCGCCGCCTTTAAAATTAAACTGTGCGACATAAGAACGTGAAGGAACTTCTCTTTTACCCAAGGGAAGAATATCTTTTCCGTCGGAAATTTCTTGCCATACTGTTTTGTTAGGATCTAACTCGTCTCGTGTTTGATCCACATATCCAAGTTGAACTGTTTCCCCTATTCTAAATGTTCCGGCATCGGGTTTCTCTTGCCCTGTAATAATTCTCATCAATGTTGTTTTGCCAGCACCATTCGGACCTATAACTCCGACAATACCTCCGGGAGGCAAGCTAAATGTTAAATTTTCAAATAAGAGTTTATCCCCATACCCTTTTTTCAAATCTTTTGCCTCTATAACAAGATCACCTAAACGCTCAGCTGCCGGAATAATAATGCGTGCCGTCGTCGGGGCTTTATCTGAAGCTTTCTTGACCAGCTCTTCATAAGCGGCAATACGGGCTTTTGACTTCGCTTGACGCGCCTTAGGCGATTGCCGTATCCATTCAAGCTCTTCCTTCATTGTTCTTTGCCGCGCACTTTCTTCCCGCTCTTCCTGAGCCAGCCGTTTTTCCTTTTGTTCCAGCCAAGAAGAATAATTCCCCTCATACGGAATTCCTTCTCCACGATCTAATTCCAGAATCCAACCCGTTACATTATCCAAAAAATACCGATCGTGCGTTACCATAACAATCGTCCCGGGATATTCCTTTAAATGTGTTTGCAACCATTCAACAGACTCTGCGTCCAAGTGATTGGTAGGCTCATCCAAAAGCAACAAATCCGGTTTGCTCAGCAATAGGCGGCACAAAGCAACACGACGACGCTCTCCGCCGGACAACTTGGTCACATCTGCCTCACCCGGAGGACAACGCAAAGCATCCATCGCAATTTCAATCATCCGCTCCAGCTCCCAGCCGTTGCAAGCATCAATTTTTTCTTGCAATTCTGCTTGCTCTGCCAACAAAGCATCCATATCTGCGTCTGGATCGGCAAATTTCATATTAACTTCTTCAAATCTTTTTAATAAGTCTCGAACTTCTCCGACACCATCCATAATGTTTTCCATCACATTTTTAGAAGGATCTAATTGAGGCTCTTGTTCCAAATAACCAACACGAACACCTTCAGCAGCCCAAGCTTCTCCTCTGAAATCCGTATCAATGCCCGCCATAATTTTAAGCAAAGTTGATTTACCTGCACCATTTGGCCCCAATACGCCAATTTTTGCTCCCGGATAAAATGAAAGCCAAATATGTTTTAAAACTTCCTTTCCTCCGGGCCAAGTTTTACACAAATCCTTCATTACATAAATATATTGATATGCTGCCATATTGGTTTCCTTTCTTTCTGTATGGCTGTGTTTGTAGCATGTTCTTTTCTTTTTTTCAACTTTTTTACGCTTTCAGATAAAAGCACGAAAAAAAAGTTGATTTTTTCAATTTTTTTCTATATAATTTCATGCATTCATTCATCCGTTTTTATGTAGTTTTGACAAGGGGACACAAGCATGCAGGCTTATCACCAAGGAACTGTTGATTTCTTTTGTGCTGTGTATGCCATTATCAATGCATCACGGCTTTTATTCAATGATGTGAACATTCGTTTCAGTTATGAGCGAGGTTGTCATTTTTATCAACATCTCATGACGTATTTATATGACAATGAATATTTTATCAGAGTTCTAAAAAGCGGAACGGATTACAAGTTAATGGACGAGCTTTTACAAGAAGCTTGTCGTTATTTGGAAAAACAATTTAAAGGATATCAAATTACTTTTTCTTATCCTTTTCGCAAAAAGCGAATGAAAATTTTAGATTTACTTCAACAAGTCGAAGACTTTTTTAATAATCCTAAACAAACTTGTATTATGCGCTATCATAACTTCGTTGAAGGAGATCATTGGAATGTCCCTCGCATTATTACTAAAAACACGCATATCTTAAAATTTTGGGACCGTATTGAAACAACATTTGCTGTTAATGAATTGACGCTCAAACCTTATAAACGGGATGGCTTAACACACATTGCCAAAGATGGCATCATTTATATGGTGTTGACAGAAAAATAAACAAAAAAATAAGCTTGTGCTCTAAAGAAAAATATGATACCATTAAGAAAAATGGAGGAGAATTTCAATGAACATACAGCAATTTCTTGATAAACTAGAACTGTTGCGCGTTAGAGGACGACAAGAGCCGACATTAACTGAAGAACAAAAATCCGAATTAAAAAAACATCCTAAATCTGAACGTGCAGAGTTAAAAAAACAATATTTAGATCATGCAAAAAAAGAAATTGAAAATTGGATTTTTGGAACACTCCAAGAATTAGAAGCCGATATTAAAGCTTCAGATTTACCTCCTGAAGCGATCAACGCTCTCCTCGACGCCATTTCAGATGTAAAAGATGCTCAATTTGTTGCTTCTCCACAAGTTTTGGATAAAATAGAAGATCTCAGACAAGAAGTGACTCAACAACAAGAAGAGCAACAAAAACAACAACAAAAACAAAATGATTTTTCAATAGCTCCAATAGTGACAACCGTTGCTGTAACCGCTGCTTTAGGATTAACAATATTCGAAGAAAAAAACAAAAAGTATTACGAAGAAAAATTTATGGACCAATTATTACAGGGAACACCTAGTTCCGAGCTCACCAATTTACCTGTGGAAGAACTAGGCTTTGCTCGAAAGCTTCCTGAACGACCCGCGCGCGGCGTTGGGCGCAAACAAAAATGGGCTGCTTGGAAATTATGGCGTTCAATGGCTCACAAAGAAGGAGAACAACCTCCTCCTCCACCTGTCGCGTCTGCTAATGCTTACAGTCATTTGCATTATGACACTTTACAAAACCAAGCACAGGAACTTAATGATTATCTGGTTAAAGATGCTCAAGCTAAGCAACAAGCTGCCGGAAAGCCAGCTGTTAATCCAACAGTTATTCTAGCTAACTTAGCCGCTGCACATCCTGCACAACAACGTTTGGCACAAAAAGCTGTTTATCAAGCACATCCTGAATTGAAAGAAAAACATCAGGCTCAAACTTTGGAAGTAGATAGTACAGAATTATTGAAGCGAATTATCCGTCAAGAACGTTCCGTTCGCCAAGCAAAAGCCAAAATTTTAGAAAAAAAATTAAAACATTGGATGCAGGCACATAAAGAAACTTTACAACAAGACCCAAGTTCAAAAGCGCCCCATTTGATAGCTCTACAAACAGAGCTCAATAATCATCGTCAAACATTGGCACACTTAGGTATAGTTATGGATAATTTTGAGCAAGTGTTGACCAAAAATCATAAAACAGCCGCTGACTTAATGAAAGACAGAACTCAGATTATGCCACAACTGATGGCTTTAAATGTCGCAGGTTTTACGCCTCGCAGCCAATTAAGAAAACGATTAGGGACTTTAGAACGAGAGCAACCTATTTCTGCTCAAAGAGCTACTTCATTGACTATTGCTCAAATTAAACGAAATAGAAGCAGAGAAATTGCTTAAATTTATCGAAAAAATTTCAGCTGCTATCAGCTGCTATATAAAATATTTATAAAACTATAATATATAACAAAAGCCCATCTTGATGGATGGGCTTTTATTGTATGGTGCGGAAAGCCGGAATCGAACCGGCACGGGAGCAAAGTCCCAACAGATTTTAAGTCTGTTGCGTCTACCAATTCCGCCATATCCGCACAAAACGGTAGATTCGTTTTTGAGCATACTCGTTTTTTTAAAAAAGTAAAGACTTTTTTTATCGACTCAAATGCCCTTTTATATTTTGAGCGACTGTTTCTATTAATGTTTTACGACGACCGTGCTCTGAGACAATCGCACAAACATCTTCCTCCAACACACGGAGCATAAACAAATCTCCATTAGAATTCCTTGCAAAAGCAACGACTGTCGGCATATCTTGATCCGGAATTAATTTTTCAGTATAACGCCCTGTAACATCTCCATTACGTAAAGCAACTGTGACTGGCTTCAGAATTTTTACGATCGCCTCCAAGGCTCCTTTTTCAGCCAAAGGAACGGCCTTTTTCGGATACAGAACTTCTTGACCATTATTCCGCATCAACATGGAAATCAATACTTCATTCGGAACAGCATTTTGACTTGTCGCAGAAAATAAAGGATCATATTCTCCGATTTTCGGTTGGATATGACTACTCTCATAGGCTTTCTTTGCTTCTTTTTGTATCACTTTTCGGATAGCTTTATATTTCATAACAGCTTCATGCGGTGTCAAAACTTCTGCAGTATATGTATGACCATTTCCTTTTTTATGAAAAAAAGGAACATAGCGAGATGGTACTTGTTTTAATTGGCGGTGGAAAAAGAAAGAATAAGAAGATTTTGCAGGACGCAGTAAAAAAGACTTTTCCCCTTTTTGGTTCTCATAAGAAATTAAATTACCACCGGCATAAGCAATAATAGCTTGCACCAAAGCTTCACTATTCTCCTCCATTGAAGCGGGTTTTGAAGAATCGTGAGAGCGACGTAAATAAACTTTTTTCATGCCTTTATTTACCAACATAAAATTTTCAGAAGGCTTAACAGCCGTTGTTTCAGTCATTTGTTTTCCCTTATCTGTTAAAAATAAAAAAGAATAATTTATTTTATCAGAGTCGTCTTTATTTGTAAATATTTTTGTTTATTTTTTTGTATAAATTATTGACGTTCTTCTTGCACGCCCAAAAAACGAGCAACTTGTCTTAATAAACTAGCATGTGCAATAATATCTTTTGGATAGCAAGCACCCCATTCCCCCAAAATTTGGAGATATTCATCAGCGCTATAAAAAGTAAAGTCAACAACTTTATTGCACTCTTCTATCAAACGCAAGCAATCTGTTTTTAGGATACTATACCGATTGTCACGAAAACGAAATGCCAAGTTATCACAGGCTTGATAAAGTGTATGTTGAGCAAATGGTTCTTCCATTTCATGTTTAACCAACATTTTATCTTTTAATGCTTGTTGGACAAACTCTTCCAATTCCATATCATAATAACGATATCTAATTGTATTTATAGAAATTATTTTGGGTTCTTTATCCATTTAAACATCTCCGTTACGCACGAAGTTTATCAAAAAATCTTTTATTTGTCAACCTTCTTTGTATTTAATGCAAAAAATTGACAAAACAAAAAATGAAAAAGAAAATAAAGCTTTTTCTGTTCTCTTTTTCTCTAAAAGCCCTTGACAAAACAGAAAAAATAAGCGTATTTTAAAAGCCTTGTTTTATGAAAGGGATTAAATTTAAAATGACAAAAATTGATAAAGATACCATTAAAGAAATGGCTTTTTGGGTCCGTGTTCGTATTCCGGATGAAGAAGCTGAAGTAATGGCCAAAGAATTTACTGAAACACTCTCCTGGATCGGAGAAAGGCTTAAAAATCCTGAAATTCAAACTGTTCCACCAATGGTCACTCCTTTTGATGAACAAATCCCTTTACGACAAGATATTGTGACCGAAGGACATCAAACAGCTGCTGTTTTGTCAAATGCAACAGATGCAACAGACGAATTTTTCTCGGTTCCTAAAATGGTGGAGTAAAAAAATGACAGATTTAACAGAATTAACATTAACAGATGCCTTAAAAGGCCTAAAAGAGAAAAAATTTTCAAGTGTGGAATTAACAAAAGCTTATTTAGGTAAAATGGAAGAATTACGCCGCCTAAATGCCTATATTACAGAAACGCCCGAAAAAGCTCTGCAAATGGCGGAAGAATCTGATAATCGTCGAGCAAAAGGAGAAGCTGGAAAATTAGAAGGTATTCCATTGGGTATTAAAGATATGTTCTGCACAAAAGGAACAAAAACGACAGCAGCTTCCAGAATTTTATCTAATTTCATTCCTCCTTTCGAAGCGACCACAACACAACGCTTATGGGATGCCGGAGCCGTTTTGCTTGGAAAAACCAACACAGATGAATTTGCAATGGGTTCATCAACAATTACCAGTTATTATGGCGTTACACACAACCCTCATGATGAAAACAAAGTGCCGGGAGGTTCTTCCGGTGGTTCTGCCGCAGCCGTAGCTGCTCACATGTGTGCCGGTGCGACAGGCACTGAAACAGGCGGTTCTATTCGTCATCCGGCATCATTTTGTAAAGTATCCGGTTTTAAACCAACATACGGTCGTTGTTCTCGATATGGGGTTATCGCTTATGCTTCCAGCTTAGATGAACCGGGTGTATTAGCTCGCTCCGTTGAAGATTGTGCTCGCATGATTGAAGTAATGGCCGGACACGATCCTAAAGATTCGACTTCTTCTCATCGAGAAGTTCCTGAATTTCATAAAATGCTGGACAAGAACATCAAAGGCATGAAAATCGGCATTCCGAAAGAATACCAGGAATTACTGCCTGCTAACTGGGAAAAAGCGGTTCAATTCTTAAAAGATGAAGGAGCGGTTTTAATGGATGTGGATATGCCGCATACTGAAGAAGCCGGCATGGTTTATTATGTTATTTCTCAAGGTGAAGCAACAACTAATTTAGCACGTTATGACGGAGCACGATATGGTGTTCGCGAAAATGGAGAAACCTTGGATGAAATGTATATGAACACCCGAATGAAAGGTTTTGGACAAGAGGTACGCAACCGTATGATTTTAGGTACTTTCTTTACATCTGCAAAAGGATATCATGATTATTTTGTTCCGGCTCAAAAAATGCGTTCTTTAATTAAACAGGACTTTGACAAAGCTTTTGAAAAAGTAGACGTGTTATTCAGTCCGGCGGTTCCGATTGAGCCTTTTACGATTGAAGAAGCTAAACATGGTGCTGCAAAAGGTCGTTTCAATGATAATTATTTAATGCCGTCTTGCTTAACCGGTGTTCCGGCAGGTTGTGCCAATAATGGACTTCAGGTCATCGGACGCATGTGGGATGATGCCACGGTTTTAAAAGTTTTAGATGTAGTGGAGATGTGCAAATGACATATCGTATAGAAGGCAAAACAGGAACATGGGAATTAGTTTGTGGACTAGAGGTTCACTGCGAGATTATTTCCAACTCTAAAGTTTTCAGCGGCGCCTCTGCGGAATTCGGCGGAGAGCCAAATGATCATGTTGCTTTTTTAGATGCCGGTTTTCCGGGACAATTACCGGTCTTAAATGAAAAATGTGTTGAGCAATGCATTAAAACAGGTTTTGGTTTAAATGCAAAAATCAATAAACATTCCGTTTTTGATAGAAAGAATTATTTCTACGGTGATTTACCGACAGGATATCAAATTACTCAATTGTTTTACCCGATTGTCGGAGAAGGCTATTTAGATGTGACAAATGAAGATGGCGGTATCAGTCGTATCGGCATTGAACGATTGCATTTGGAGCAAGATGCCGGAAAATCTATTCACGACATGCACCCGACACGCTCTTATTTAGACTTCAATCGAGCCGGTGTCGGCCTGATGGAAATCGTCTCTAAACCGGATGTTCGCTCTCCGGAAGAAGCCGGCGATTACTTACGTAAACTTCGTTCTATTGTCCGCTATTTAGGAACTTGTGACGGCAACATGGATGAAGGCTCTATGCGTTGTGATATCAATGTTTCTGTCCGAAAAGTTGGAGAAACTGAATTTCGCCACAGAGTAGAAATCAAAAACGTCAACTCAGTCAAATTTGTCATGCAGGCGATTGATTTAGAAGCTCACCGACAAGTTGAATTATATGAAGCGGGACAAACTTTCCCTCAAGAGACACGTTTGTTTGATCCGGAAAATATGGAAACACGATCCATGCGGAGCAAAGAAAATGCCTTAGATTATCGCTATTTCCCTGATCCGGATTTACCGCCTTTGGACATTACGGATGAGTATATTGAAAACATCCGCAAGAACTTACCGGAATTGCCGGAAGTAAAAAAAGCTCGTTTTATGGATGAATTAGGTCTTTCAGAATACGATGCTCGAATTTTAGTTTCTGATCGAGAAACAGCTCTGTATTTTGAAACGGCGGCAAAAGGACGTGACGCTAAAAAAGTAGCAAACTGGGTCATGGGAGATTTATTTGCTGCTTTAAATCGTGAATATATTGCCATCGAAAATAGTCCGGTTTCACCTGAAAATTTAGGTGCTTTAGTTGACCTTATCACAGATGGAACAATCTCCGGCAAAATTGCAAAAGAAGTTTTCGAGATTATGTTCGAAACAAAAAAAGACCCGGCTGCTATTGTTGAAGAAAAAGGGTTAAAGCAAGTTTCGGATACCGGAGCGATTGAAAAAATGATTGATGAAATCTTAGCGGCTAACCCGGATAAAGTTGCCGAAATTAAGGCTGGAAAAGACAAACTAAAAGGATGGTTTGTCGGACAGATTATGAAAGCCTCTCAAGGTAAAGTAAACCCGGCGCTGGCAAATCAACTTTTAGAACAAAAGCTGAAAAATTAAAAGCTAAAGAGCGTAAAATTCATTTTTTACGCTCTTTTTTATATCCGATCAATTCCATGCATTATTTCTTTTAATAAATTGACTGTTGAAACGGATATCTCTGCCGATCGAACGGTTTTCAAATTTCTTTGGACAGGATCTAAGCTTTGATAATTAAAAATATTATCTAATTGTATCCAGTCAAAACAACCTGTTTTTGGATTCAATCTATTCAACCAAATTTTCCCATCTGATTTTATGACTAAATTTTTTTCTTCTGCAAATCCTGTTGGATAAAAAGAGGCTTGGCAAAAAGGAAAATGCTTCTTCACATAACTGACCCATTTCCCATTCATGCACGGCTTTGCCTTAATAAAATTCAAACCCATTTTATCTATTTCTGAAACGCTTTCTCTTCCGGAAAAAGAAAAATACCGTCCGTTCAAAGCATCACAATCGCCACCGTTTTGAATATAAACATCTATTGTCCTTAAAATACGTTTAATATTCTTTTGAACAGCTTCGCCAGGCAACAAAACAACTGATAAAGTCATGCTATATTTTCCCATTGCCATCTTCGCGACTGTCAGCTCATCTTGAGAAAAAAGAATGCCTTTCGTCAAAAAAGAAATCTTCTCTCTGTTTTGCAAGGGAATTGTTGTTTTTAAAAAATGAACCACATCTGCCGCATCCGCACCTATAATCGGATCATAATAGCTCATTGGATCTGAGTCAGCATAAATCATCTGTCCATTCAACCCTACTCCGCCCAAACGATGGCCAAAAGCTTCTACAAGCCGCAGAAAAATCGGATACGGCATATGAGAAAGGACAGGCTTTGCTTCATAGCCGCAGTGAACACACTGATTATAACAGCCGGTACTGAGCGAAACGGTCATACGCGCTTTTTGCCTGCTAAACGGTGCATTTTCAATTTTAGGAAAAGAAATAAAATTATTTAAATCCAATAAAAATTTATTAGCCGCTCTAACTGCTTTTTCTTTCATTGTATCGGGATTATTTTTATGAGACTTTAATTGCTCAAGTAAATCTTCTCCTTGTCGCGACAATAAATTCATTGTCTTGAGTTGTGGATTAGAATATTTCGAAAAAGGTATTGAACACGCCCGATAACCGGTCAAAACTTGAATGGCCCTATGTTGCCAAAAATCATCTATTTTCTCTTGTAAAAGAGCCTCAGGTAAAAATTTACTTTCCCAAATAAAAGAAGGCCATTTTTTCAAAAAACAGCTTGGAAATTCTTTTTGACGCTTCAGCATCATCCGACAAAGCGTCGGTGTATAAAATTCAAACAAAACATATTTAAAAAAGTTTCTTTCCACAAAAGATACATCATATCGTTTCTGATAATAATCTTCTGAGACAAGTGCATCTAATGTATCAAATTCCGAAAACATTTCCATCCTCCGGTAAAAGCCTAACAGAAAACCTTATTTTTGTCAACTTTTCCTAAAAAGTAAAAAATGCGCAATAAAAAAATCTCCGCCAGTCACCCAACGGAGATTTTTTATTTTTCAGGGAAAAACTATTTCTTTACTTCTTCAAAATCAGCATCAATGGTGTCATCCTTTTTATCGGATTCCGATTGAGGCTGTTCTGTACCGGCATCCGCACCGGCAGCACCTGTGCCTGCTTCAGCTTGTTGTGCCTTATACATTGCTTCACCTAACTTCATTGTCGCGTTCATCAAAGCTTCTGTTTTTGTATTGATGGCATCTAAATCGCTTCCTTCCATCACGTCTTTCAGCTCTTTGATTGCCGCTTCAATTGCAGTTTTATCAGCATCTGCGACTTTATCACCAAAGTCCTTCAAATTCTTTTCAGCTTGGTGAACAATTGATTCAGCTTTGTTTTTAGCTTCAATCAATTCACGTTTTTTCTTATCTTCATCCGCATGCTGTTCGGCATCTTTCACCATACGATCAATATCCGCGTCATTCAATCCGCCGGAAGCTTGAATTCGAATAGCTTGTTCTTTTCCTGTAGCCTTATCTTTTGCAGACACATTAACAATACCGTTGGCGTCAATATCAAATGTGACTTCAATTTGAGGCATACCGCGAGGAGCCGGAGGAATACCGACCAAATCAAATTGACCCAACAATTTATTATCGGCCGTCATTTCACGTTCACCTTGAAACACACGAATTGTCACGGCTGTTTGTCCGTCTTCCGCTGTAGAGAATACTTGGCTTTTCCGTGTCGGAATTGTTGTATTACGATCGATTAATCGAGTAAAGACACCACCCAAAGTTTCAATTCCTAAAGAAAGCGGAGTCACATCCAACAACAAAACATCTTTAACATCACCTTTTAAAACACCACCCTGAATAGCGGCACCCATTGCCACGACTTCATCCGGGTTCACGCCTTTATGAGGTTCTTTACCAAAGAAGTTTTGAACAATTTCTTGCACTTTTGGCATACGTGTCATACCACCGACCAAAATCACCTCATCAATATCTTTAGCAGAAACACCTGCATCTTTTAAAGCGTTCTCACATGGTTTCAGTGTCCGATCTAATAAATCACCGACTAAGCTTTCTAACTTTGAACGTGTCAGGGTGACATTTAAATGCTTTGGACCGGAAGCGTCAGCAGTAATAAATGGCAAATTAACATCCGTCGTTGTCGCGCTTGACAGCTCAATTTTTGCCTTTTCCGCAGCTTCTTTTAAACGTTGCAAAGCCATTCTATCTTGGCGCAAATCAATCCCATATTCTTTTTTAAACTCATCGGCTAAATAATCGATAACACGCATATCGAAATCTTCACCACCCAAGAATGTATCGCCATTTGTCGATTTAACCTCGAAAACACCGTCACCGATTTCCAAAACGGATACATCAAATGTACCACCGCCTAAATCATACACAACAATGGTTCCGGATTTTTTCTTTTCCAAACCATAAGATAAAGCTGCTGCCGTCGGCTCATTGATAATACGCAACACATTTAAACCAGCAATTTTTCCGGCATCTTTTGTCGCTTGACGTTGACTGTCATCGAAATAAGCCGGAACCGTAATAATGGCATCCGTCACTTTTTCGCCTAAATAACTTTCAGCATCTTCTTTTAATTTTTGCAAAATAAACGCAGAAATTTGGCTGGGGGCATATTTTTCTCCGCGAACCTCTACCCAAGCATCTCCATTGTCTCCGGAAACAATATGATAAGGAACCAATCCTTTATCTTTTTCAACAACCTTATCGTTATAACGTCGACCAATTAAACGCTTAATCGCAAAAATGGTCCCCTCAGGATTCGTCACAGCTTGACGCTTTGCCGGAAGACCAACCAATCTTTCGCCTTTATTTGTAAAAGCAACCATTGAAGGAGTTGTGCGAGCCCCTTCACGATTTTCTAAAACCTTTGGCTCCGAACCTTCCATAATTGCGACGCAAGAGTTCGTCGTACCTAAGTCAATTCCTATAATTTTTCCCATATTTTAACTCCTTATTTATCTCATAAAACTTTTGTTGGAGAAGATATAATGCTTACAATTGTATTTTGCAAGAGCATATATAAAAAAACTTTGAAATTTTTAAAAACAAGTCTAAAATAGCTCTTAAACAAGAAAAAAGAGGAAAAAAATGGAACTACCTTTAACAATGACAGACCTATTTGAAACTTATCTCCCTCAAATGCTCGGTGCTTTAATGACCGCTCGTGCTTTGTCCTTTTTCGGGACGGATGAAAAGCTGAAAAAAAACAGTCTGTTAGTTGCTGCAATTGCTTTCCTGGTCTTAGGATTTAAAAATATCTTAATCTGCCTTGCTTTCTTTCTGCCGCAGTTGACACATGGCGAATTCATCTTAGCGCCCTTGGCTTTGGAAGGTATTTCGGTTGCATTAGTCTCTTTAGCCTCCTTACTTCTCATCATCGGCGGTTTTCAATTCTATAAGGCCCTTAATTGGATACGAGAAGAACTGGCGGTTATTACTTGCGTCATTGCTTGGCTTTTTATGATTCGAATTATCTTTATCACACCTCCTGACAGCCATGAAATGCTCACACATATTTATTTAATTACAGGATTAGTCTTCTTGGGACTTCTCATTACTTTACCTAAATTTAAAAGTAAAGCTTATACACTCAAAGCAACCGGATTATGGATGTTGGTTCTGGCTTTTTATTATTTCCAAGACATGATGCCTTGGGGTTTTTCAAATTGGCTTGTTGAAGCTCTTCTCTATTTATTGATTGTTTATAATGTATATGTGACCGCAGACAAACAGCTGCAAAACAACGTGAAAACATTAGCGGAGGAAGTTAGAGCCGCTCAAGCCAGACTGCCTTTGGTTTTGCAGGCTTCTCCCTTCCCTATTATGGTTTCTGCTTTGAAAGATGACCGCCTGATGTTAGTTAATGAAAAAGCCGCAACACTTTTTAATATTGACATGAAAAATTTAAAACAATTCAGAACAGAAGAATATTACGTAGACCCCAACGCAAGAAAAGAGCTCCTTCGTCGATTATCTACATCTCCTCTGGTTGAGAATTTTCAAGCTTTACTTCACAAACCAGGTTCTCAAGAAACTTTCTGGTTGGAAATGTCTGCTCGTGTCATTGATTTTGAAAATGAGGTCGCTCTATACACGGCATTTAAAGATATTACAGCGCAGAAAAAGTATGAACAACAACTCTTTGAACAAGCTGTTTTAGACCCCTTAACAGGTTGTTATAATCGCCGACAATTTATGGAGTTAGCTGCTAAAGAAATTCGTCGAGCTTGGCGCTATGAGACAAGTTTCTGTCTGATTATGATTGATATTGATCACTTTAAACGCGTGAACGACACACATGGACATGCTTTCGGAGACGAAGTTTTAAAAGCTATGGCGCTTACCTGCAAGCAGACACTACGTGATTCCGATATATTTGCTCGCTATGGCGGAGAAGAATTTATTATTCTTCTTCCTCAAACAGACTTGGCCGGTGGAATGATTGTTGCAGAACGACTTCGTAAAAATATTGAAGACTTACGAGTACCCTTACCAGACGGCATCCCCTTTAATTTTACAATCAGCCTTGGAATTGTCAGCTCTGGTGCGACAGACGATTTAGACGAGTTGATTAAACGTGCGGACTCAGCTTTATATGCCGCAAAAGAAGGAGGACGAAATCAAGTTCGCATGTATGGAGAAAAAGAAAGTTTCGAAGAAACCAAAACACAAATTCTTGAAGAAGAAAACACCTCAGAACTTCAGGAAAATATTGTTCGTCAAGCGCAAGAAGCTTTGGATAAAGCAACAAAGGAAGATGCATCATGAAGCTTATAGAAACGTTTCGGGCACATCCGAGGCACTTTATTATTCCTTTTATTTGTTTAATGATTACTTTTTATTTCACATATCATGCTATTCGAGGAGAACGAGGACTATTTCGTTTATTCGAAATTCAGAATGAAATTATTGCTACTGAAGCTCTATCTCAAGAAACAACAAATCAACTCACAGAAATAGAAAAAAAAGTAAAAGCGCTTTCCCCCGGAAATTTAGACTTGGATTTACTAGATGAAGCCGGTCGAAAAACCTTAAATGTCGGCAATCAAAATGACTACATCATCTTTGATTAACGTTTTTTATTAGCAAAAAATCTACAGCTTAGCAATATACCAGCTCTTTTTTAGAGTTAACGCAGAGTTCTTGAAATCTAGATGTTTTTATGATATAATTTCCTTTTTTATAAAGGGTACTCTATGTCTTTCGGAAATGAATATATTACACATCTGGAAGTTGTTGTGGAACAACTACAAAAGCTACGTTCTCTTCTACAAGCTCATGTAGCTCAATTAAATCCAGAAGAAATATTAAATGAAATTACAGCACACATGAATCGGAATGCCTTTATAACCAATCCCCAAAGTCAATTTTCTATTCAAACACAACTAGAAAATATGTTTTATATCCAAAAACCCCTTTTAAGAGGAAATCGACAAGCTTTTTACCATTTTTTAGAAGACCAAATCCTTAACTTACGTTTTCGTCGATATGTGCAACAACATTTTATTCAACCCTATTCAACAACCTTTAAAGAAGGCTATTGTACGGCGCTTCCAATGCTCGTTTTAGAAAAAATGAACCGTCAAATCCCTTATTGGCCGACAGATACTGAAACACTCGCCAATCCAATGAAGCTTGTCCAACATTTTAAAAAAAATGCGCCTTGGATTGTCTCAGAAACAACATCTCTGAACTCGATTTTAAATATTTTAAAACGTATCCAGGCAGAACCGGGACTTCTTGTTGTCCTTGACATGTCTCAGAACCAAGGAACACCTTCACAAAAAAATGGGCAAAAACACTTACTGATTTATAGAGGCTCACATCCCCAAACACAACAACCGGAATTTATCAGCTTTGATCAAGATCAATTACATCTCACATTAACACATCGTCAGTGCGGATATCTGATTAACTTACCTGCTTTACTTTCTAATTACCCTCGTTTAGTAAAGCAATATCCTCTGGCAAAAGCAGATTTTTCAAAGCAAAGAAATTAACTTCCATAGATGGCGACCCCGGCACGATTCGAACGTGCGACCCACAGCTTAGAAGGCTGTTGCTCTATCCAGCTGAGCTACGGGGCCGAATAGCTCTTTCTTTTACACCCAAAATCCATGTTTGTCAATTTTTACTTTACAAATATTCTCCATTGCTGCATACTTTTCAAAAAAGGAGATAAAGCATGAAATTGATTACAGTAACAGCCGGTGTAATTGTTTTTGAAAACCGCATTCTCATTGCGCAAAGACGACATGACAAAAGTTTGGGGTTGTTGTGGGAATTCCCAGGCGGAAAAATTGAAGAAGGAGAAACACCTCAAGAATGTCTCAAACGCGAGATTCATGAAGAGTTTGATATTGATATTTCCGTGTGTGATTTTATCATGGAACACACACATCATTACGAAGATTTTGATCTCCATATGTATGTTTACAAAGCAACTTGGGACGGTCAAGGAACAATTAAAATTTGTGATCATGAACAATATAAATGGGTCAATATTGATGAATTAGATCATTATCAATTTGCCGGTGCTGATTTACCGGTCGTTCAAAAATTAAAAGTTTCACTTTAAAGTAAAAAATTATCTAATATAAAACTAGATAAAAAGATAAGCCCCATAAATGAGCTTATCTTTTTTTGGCTTTATTTCCAGAAATCAACTCCATAGAAAATGGAGTAAATGAAATAACTCAAGCGTTCTAATAATTTTCATAAAAGATTATAACATAAGTCATCTCTTTATTATCCAGCACTTGCCACTTTTTCAGTATTTTTTATAACTGTTTTTTACCTATCGCTTTTCTAAAACTTTTTCTATAATAACATGATACATTTTCATAAACGATGACGCAATAACAGAACAATAACATCTTTTAAATATCTTCGTTGTTTAGTATTCAGCAGACAATAAAGTGTTTTCCATTCATATGCTTTGTGTAATTTTTTCATTATGAGCTTTTTTTGTTTTTGATTTTTGTTGATTAACCGCATTTGTTTTCTTTTGTATATAATCATATTGTCCTCTTTTTCAAACATCAAAATGTTTATAATATTATTTTTTATGAAATGTGTTTCCTGGTATAGCAACACAAACCAAGGTATAAGTCTATTATGAAAAAAACGATAAAACAGCATTTGGGCCTTCGAGTAAAAGCTTTACGCGAAAAAGCACAATTGACGCAAGAGGAACTTTCTGAAATTTGTGAAGTTAGCTGGCGAACGATTTCTAATGTTGAAAGAGGAATCGTTATTCCGGAATTAAAAGTTCTCATTGCAATTTCTTCCCATTTTAAAGTGAGTCTGGACGAACTTTTAGAACTTCCTGCACTGGAAAACAAAAGCAGCGCCAGATTAGAACAAGAAATGTTATTAATAGAAAAAATCAAATCCTGTGATGACAAACTCTTGTCTTATATTTCTGATCAAGTGAATGTGATTTTAAAACATTTTCAATCCTAAGATGCTGTTTTTTTATTCTCTTGACTTTTTCGAAAAACACTTTTCCAATAAACTTCTTGAGCTATACCGACCAAAAAATAAGCTTCTTGAAAATAATTTTTTTCTAAATCATCCATTAACTCTTTAAATTTTATCGACAATAAAAGGCTGTCTTGTTTTCCTGTCAAATCAATCAATAAATCTTTCATCTTTCTAACCTCTCTTTATTTTTCACTATACAAAAAGTGACGAACGGTGTATTATTGTATTCATATAAACAAAAATACAACCAACTAATTTCATATAAGACTTATATATTATGGGGATAAAAAAAGATGTTATGATATTGCGAGACCTATTGTGTTTCGCAGAAACAGCTAAAGAAGGCCAAATCAATGAAGCTGCCCGAAAAAATGGGATGAAACAGTCTAACATGTCGAAAGTCATTAAAGACTTAGAAAGAGGACTTGATACGAAACTATTTAATCGAGTCCATCAAGGAATGCGATTAACGGAAACAGGTCGAGAAGTGTTTGAAATTTCTTGTGGTATTGAACATATCCTTTATCAAATTCGAAACTTTTCAACTTTTTCACATCAAGTATCCGGCGATTTACGTTTATGGACCAGCGATGGGATCGGTGCTGCTTATATTTCTGCTTGTTTACCTGGTTTTTACACCCAATATCCAGATGTTCACTTAGAAATCCAATGCTCTTTAGAAGCGCCTCAAACTTTTCACGATATCGACATGGCAATCGTATATGAAAAACCCGTTCAAAATGATGCCGTTATTATTTACTCTAATAAATTACTTTTTAAATTTTACGCTTCTAAATTATATTTATCTCGTTATGGTATTCCTAAAAGTTTAGAAGACATGATAGATAATCATAAAATATGCACACGAACAAACTTTGTTCGCTGGCCGGAATGGAGCAAGTTTCTAAAAAAGGCCAAACATATTGCCACAACGACAAACTCTTCTCAAATGCTCCTCAGCGTCGTTAAAGAAGGAGTGGGAATCGGACTTATTCCAACTTGTATTGCTCAAAAAGAAACAGATTTGTTCGAACTCAAAAAAATACCTTTTGAAATTGAACATCCTTTTTGGATTATCTCACATAAAGACACGAAAGATTTACCAAAAGTTCGAGCTTTACTCGACTACATTAAAAATGCAACCGACAAATTATAAAATCAGCTAACAATGATGCATCAACCTCTTTTTCTCGCTGGGCAATCCATAGGCTTTGACATAAAGAATCCGTATGCATCACTTCATGACAACTTATTTGAAATCCTTTTAACTTTGGTTTTTCCCAAAAAACACCGACATCAAAAGGTCCATTTTCTCTTTGTAAAACATTTAAATACGGATAGTGTTCTAAAAAAGAAGAAATATCTATTTTTAACCCAGAAGGCAAACGCAACCGTAAAATCTTAACTGCAACACTTTTCTGACGAACGGCTGATAGCCTTTCCAATTGCCCTTTCAACTCATCTGCTTTTTCCAACAACATACGCCCAGCTGCTGTTAAATGCATTCCAGTCGAACGTCTATCAAATAAGCGTAAATTTAAAACATCCTCTAATTCCGTAATAACACGACTCAGGTTCGCCGCCTTAATTCCGTTTTCTTGAGCCGCTCGTGTTATACTTCCCCATTTGGCGACTTCTTGAAAAAACAAGATTCCTTTTAATAACCAAACATCACTTTTTACACTCATTTTTAAAAATCTTAAATTGATATGCCCCAAAATATATAGTTCGCTTATAAAAGTAGTATATTCTTTTTGAGCAAGCGTCAACTTTAAAATAAAAATATGACGAAAACACAAAATATAAAAGTAGATATCGTTCGCTCCATAGAGGATTTACAACAAGTTTTTGACCTCAGACGAACAGAGTTTGTTCAAAAACAAAAAGTTCCGGAAAATGCTGAATTTGATGGAAACGACTTTACAGCAACGCATGTGTTGGCAAAACAAGGAAATGAAGCTATCGGAACTTTACGGATTCGTTATTTCCATGATTTTGTTCGTTTTGAACGCATGTGTGTTAAAGAAGAATGGCGCGGGCAAGATGTTGTCGAACAGATTTTGAATTTTGCTTCTGATTTTTTAAAAAAGAAAGGGTTTGATAAAGCCCATTGTTTCTGCAAACCTGAATTAGTTCCTTATTGGGAAAGTCGACATCATCATCGAATTAAAGATGCTCCAATCGTCCATGCGGGTGGAATGGAGTTAATTCCCATGTGTTTTGTTTTTCCTTCTACGGAAACGCCCATTCAAATGAATGGGAATCCAAAGCAATTAGTCGCCCCGGAAGGAAAATGGCTACCAGAAAAAACTTCTGTTCCTCATGTTCTTCGAACGTTAAACAATCTCGACCGATAAAAAATTAAACTAAATCTTCAAAGAATTTTTTAACACTGGCCATAAAATCACTGGCTGCCGGGCTATTTTTACCTTCTTTTTCAAACTCTGCCAAAAGTTCTTTTTGACGCTTACTTAAATTTGTTGGTGTTTCCACACGAATCCGAACAAACAAATCCCCAAAAGAAGAACCGCGTAAAACGGGCATCCCCTTTCCCTTAAGCTTTGTCTCATAGCCTGTTTGCGTCCCTGCCGGAATTTTAATGGTTGTCTTGCCACCGTCAATAGTCGGGACATCCACCGTCCCGCCTAATGCAGCTGTTGTCATCGGAATAGGAACTTCACAAGCCAAGTGTTGTTCTTGACGAACAAAAAGTTTATTCTCCTTCACAGTCACAAAAACATATAAATCCCCGGCTTCTCCACCGCGTATTCCTGCTTCGCCTTCTCCGGACAAGCGCATTCTGACTCCAGTTTCTACACCTGCCGGAATATTGACTTCCAATGTCTTTTTTTTCTTAACCCGCCCGGTTCCTTTGCATGTCATGCAAGGCTCTTTAATTGTTTGACCGGTACCGCCACAAGCAGCACAAGGCGTTTCCATCATAAAAAATCCATTTTGACGACGAACCCGCCCGCGCCCCTTGCAAATAGAACACGTTTCCGTTCCTTTTCCACCTGTCCCGCCACAATCCGAACAAACAGACGGAGCAGAAATTTCGATTTTCTTTTTAACACCTGTATATGCTTCTTTTAAAGTAATCGTAACTTCGGCTTTGACATCATTTCCTCGACGATTTTCTCCATTAGAACGACGAGAACCTCCACCCATAAAACCATTAAAAACTTCTTCGAACAAATCCGAAAAATTGCCGCCAAATCCTGTAAAACCGTTAAAACCTCCAAAACCAGAAGCTCCTTGTTCAAAAGCAGCATGACCATATTGATCATATGCCGCACGCTTCTGAGCATCCCCTAAAACTTCATAAGCTTCTGTAATTTCCTTAAATTGAACTTCAGCAGCAGCATCTCCGGGATGTAAATCCGGATGACATTTTTTCGCCATATTACGATATGCGCTTTTAATCTCTGTAATTGTCGCTGTCCTGGACACGCCAAGGCATTCATAATAATCTTTCTTTGCCATTATTCTCTTCCTTGGCACCATATATAGATAATCATTCTCAGAAATGCAAGCCTTTTCAATTTGTTTTTAAAATAATCGACCGACAACTGAAAACTGTTCTTCAAAATTTAACTGAATAACCGCAACATTTTGTATCTCTGTAAAAGAGTATTCAAAATAGTTCAATAAAGCGGCCATCGTCCCGCCGTGTATCGAAATACCGATAACTGTTTCCGGAGCCGTTCTGGCTATTCGATACAATTCGCCTAGAACACGCTCCAAGGTCTCACGCTTACTTTCGCCACCGGGAAAACGAATATCCCATACTCCAGGCACAGTCAAATAAGGATAAACATCTGGGTATTTTTCCTGAAGGTCCTCAGTAAATTGCCCTTCTGCTTCACCGTAGAAACATTCCCTTAATTGTTCATCCTCTATAACTGGAACATGATAAGCGCGATGTAATGCCTCTGCCGTCTGTCGTGCACGAATTAAAGGACTTGTGTAAATAATCTCTAATGAAATATCTTTCAATTTTTCAACAAGCATTTCTGCCTGACGAAGTCCCGTTTCATTTAACGGAACATCCATACCGGATCCTTGACACCTTTTTTCTCGATTTAAGTCTGTTTGACCGTGACGAAAAACAAAAAAACGTTTCATGTTACTTTTTTTCAGCCAAAATATGAATATGTAAGTGAGGAACTTCCTGACCGGCTCCGGATCCCACATTCATCAACAACTTATAGCCCCCTTGAACAACACCTAATTGCTTTGCAACAGCTTCAACCGCTTTAAAAATACCATTCACTTCTTCTTTTTCAGCACGCTCCATCAAATCATTAAAGTCCGTATAGGCTGACTTCGGGACAACCAACACATGAACAGGCGCTTTGGGATGAATATCATTAAAAGCTATTACATATTCATCTTCGTAAAGTTTGTTCGTTGGGATTTCTCCTCTTAGAATTTTAGCAAAAACATTATTTATATCGTATGTCATTTTGTCCTCCTTTTTTTATCAGTTTAATCATCCTTTGATGAAAAAACAATTGTTTTATGGCGCAAAAACAGTTATAAAAAAGAAATATATTGAATAAGGAGAAAAAAATGGCAATAGAACAGACTCTTTCAATCATTAAACCGGATGCAACACAAAGAAACTTAACCGGAGAAATCAATGCGATTTTAGAAAATGCAGGCTTTCAAATTATTGCTCAAAAACGAATCCGTTTATCCAAAAAACAAGCTGAACAATTTTATGCCGTTCATCAGGGAAAGCCTTTTTTTAATGATTTAGCTGAATATATGTCTTCTGCACCAATCGTTGTTCAAGTCCTTCAAAAAGAAAATGCAATTGCCGATTATCGCCAAATTATGGGAGCAACGAATCCAGAAAATGCAGCCGAAGGAACCATTCGTCGTCGTTTTGCCGAATCTGTTCAACATAATTCCGTTCATGGCTCAGATGCACCAGAAACCGCTCGTGAAGAAATTGCTTTTTTCTTTAGTAAAATGGAAATCGTGGGATAAATATGTTTAAAAAAGTTTTTTTCTTTCTCTTTATCATATTCAGTTTCCCTGCCTTGGCAGATATGTTTTTAGTTCGAAGTATTCCTGTTGATATCTCGGCGGACAATGCAACACACGCACGTGAACTGGCCATGCAAGAGGCTCAAGAAAAAGCTTTTTATAAAATGATGAACAGACTCACATTACCGGAAGATTTAGATAATTTACCCATGTTGTCAACCGAAGATATTATCAATTTAGTTCAAGATATTTCTGTTGCTAATGAAAAAACTTCTTCCGTACGCTACATTGCCGATGTTGATGTTCAATTTAATGCCGCTGCTATGCAAACTTTCTTTCAAGAATATCAAGTCCCTTATGTAACAGAACCTGCTGGCCGTTGTGTTATATTGCCAGTTTTTAAAGCGAATACAAATACACCTCCTCAATTGTGGAGCGATCATAATCCTTGGCTCTTAACTTGGGGAAAAGTTGCCGGATATAGTGACTTAGTTCCTCTTGTTGTTCCTATGGGCGATTTACAAGATATTTCTACTTTCAGTGAAGATCAGCTTGCTCATATAACAGAAACAGACATAACCCCCTTATTAAAACGCTATCAAGCACAAGAAGCACTTATTATGGAAGCTGTTGTTGATCCTATCCTGAATCAAGTCAAAATTACAATTCAACCTTATTCTCCCGATAAAAGCGCATTTGGAACAATGACTTTTCAAGTACCTATTGATGCTGCTTTACCAAATGTTTTAAAAAATGCAGCCGATCAAACCGTTCAGCTTTTAGAGCAAAAATGGCGAGAAAAAACAGCTGTCCGTTTTGATAATCCGACATCATTAACTGTCGTCGTCCCTATTCAAAATTTAGGAGAATGGATTGCCATTCGAAAACGGTTGGACGAAGTTAAATTGATTAAACAATATCTCGTTCAAGCTGTTCGAAGAGATCAGGCACAAATTGAAATCTTTTTTGCCGGAAACTTGGCTCCTTTTTTAGATGCGTTGCGTAGAGAGGGGTTGTTCTTAGCTCCGACAGGAAATAACCTATGGAGTCTGAGAGATATCAATGATGTTCCGCCGGAAGAAATAAACGCTTTAGTCATTCCTTCCGTCTCAAAAGAAATGACAACAGAAGAGCTCCCTCCGGTTTCTGTCAATCCGGATATCGTAGAACCTCTTCCGACCTCTGCACAACCTGTTTCAACTATTCGACCAATGAATACACAAAATATTATGACAATTCCCTCCATTACTCAACCGGAAAGTTTACAAATGTTAGAAGAAATGCATCAAAACACCCCTTTGACAACAGGAGAATAATATGAAAAAAATTACCCTTTTTTGGATAACTGTCATTTTTTTAATTGCACTCGCCTTCTACTTACTGCGCGGTATTATGCTGCCTTTTGTCATGAGCTTTATTTTGGCCTACATTCTCAATCCGCTGGTTAAAAAATTGGTCGTTCACAAATGGAATAGAATGATAGCAACACTTGTTGTTATCGTCGGATTGATTATCAGTATCTTATTATCTATTTTGATTATTGTTCCTGTCTTGGAAGCTCAAGTTGTCTCTTTTGTTCGCAAAATCCCGACCTACGCAACAACCTTATGGTCACGCATTCAACCCTTGTTTGATTATGTCAAAGAATATATTCATGAAAATCAATTAGCTAACATTAAAGAAGCTCTATCACAACAAAGTATGCAAGTCGTCAATGAGCTGGGTAATACGTTAATGGGACTTTTCAGTCAAAGCGCTGTTTTGTTTGATATTGTTTCATTTATTATTATTACACCGGTTGTAACTTTCTATCTGTTAGCCGATTGGGATGTCATCGTGATGAAGATAAAAAAGCTGTTTCCCCGTCGCAATGCGCCTTTTTTGGAAGAAAAAATGGCGGAATTAGATATGACTTTATCTGCCTTTGTTCGCGGTCAAGCTATTGTTTGTTTATTCTTAGCATTATTTTATGGCATCGGATTATCCGTGATTGGAATTGATTTAGGATTTGGAATCGGTTTTATTTCCGGCTTATTATCCTTTATTCCATATGTCGGCAGTTTAACAGGCTTTTTCTTAAGTCTTCTCATGGCTTTTACACAATCGGCTGAATGGTCTTTATTCGTTGGAATATTACTTGTGTTCGGTATTGGTCAATTCTTTGAAGGATATGTTCTTACGCCAAAACTCGTCGGTGATAAAGTTGGCTTACATCCGGCTTGGGTTATTTTTGCTCTCTTTGCGGGAGGCTCTCTTTTCGGTTTCTTAGGAGTTCTATTAGCTGTTCCTATCGCCGCAATGTTAGGCGTGTTAATTCGAACAGCCATCGGTTTTTATCAAAACAGTCTTTTTTATAAATCCAAAAAATGACCCCACATCGACAAATTCCATTACCTCTATCTTACAGAACGGCTTACGACAGAGAAGAATATATGGTATCTACTGCAAATGCTGAAGCCGTTCAATGGATCGATGCTTATCCCAACTGGCCGCAACATGCCTTGCTGCTTATCGGAGAAGAAGGCTCTGGAAAAACGCATTTAGCAACTGTTTTTTCAAAAAACAGAATCTCGGCTCGTGATTTGTCAATTGATAAAATTCCGTTTTTACCTGAAAAAGTCGCTGTAGAAGACATTCATGATATCGAAAATGAAGATATTCTCTTTCACCTTTATAATTATGTTCGAGAGAACAATCATTTTGTTTTAATGACAGCAGAAACACTTCCTCTTTGGGAAAAACCGGATGTTAAAACTCGTATGAGTACCTTACCAATCGTTAAAATCGATCCGCCTGATGATGTCTTTATGATGTCTTTAATATTAAAACAATTCAAAGAACGACAGGTTTTAATAGAATCCGGTGTCATTTCTTACTTATTAACTCACTTAGACCGTTCTTATAAAGCTATTCGTATCTTGGTGGAAAAAGCCGACAGAATATCCTTGGCACAAAAAAGAGCGCTCACGATCCCACTCATTAAAGAAGCTCTAACGGAAATGGAAAAAGAAAAATTGCTTTAATTCAACTCTGACTGAGCTTCAGAAGCACTTTGACCTATTTTCTGAAGAAAATAATCTCGATCCGTTTCGTCTAAATGAATATTATTATCATCAAATAACATCAACAAACGCTCGACCATCCGTCTTCCAAAATGATCTCGATAACCGTCTTCCGTTTCTTCTAACATTTCTCGGAAAGTTTTCACGGCCAAACGAACGGCAGGATAAAGTTCAGGAGGCAAACCAGCTTCTTCATAAAGACGCTCTAATCCTAAAGTTCCGGAATCATAAATTAAAATTCGAGCATTTCGAATAGGTATGCCGGCTTTAATTGCCATTGCATATTCAAAAAATTTTACATCTCCGACACAAACTGAACGTAAGATAAGATTTGGTGTCAATCGATCAACGCCATTTAAATGAATAACAAGTGTCCGAACATCCTCCTCCGTTGAGGCCTCAGACAAACTTAAAATGGCTTTTTCTCGTGTCTGAGAGACAAGCGTTGTAATCAATTGAGCCGGCAAATCTCGCCGTGTTAATAATTGGCGCTTTAACTCATCAGATACATGTGTTATCAATTTTTCCAGAACATAAACAGGAACCTTTGGTCGCATCAACAACGGACGATGAATGTTTTCATTATTCTGGAAACGTTCCAACAATTTATCATAACCATACTCAGAAATCCGCGCGCCATAATTGGAAATCAAGATAATAACCGGAGCTTCAGAGGCATCCTCAATTAAAACTTCCGCAACACGAGGAGAAACATTTTCTCGATTGGCAACAGCAATTTGTTTGTCTTCATCATGACTTTTTACAATATCAATCAAATCTCTCTCTGTTAACACATCTGAATATTGTATCATTGGCATAGCAACAGTTGCTACATCTTTAATAATTTTGTCAACGATATCATGAGGTAAAAAAGAACAATTTTTCAAACTATCTGATAAATCTGCACGAACCTGAATTTCCACATCATTCGTAATTAACCGAAAAATATCTTCGGCTATTTTTTTTTCTGTTTGAGATAATGTTTGAGTTTTATATTGCTCAGAAACTTTTTTTGCTGTATCAGAGCGAACATGAGCCGATGGGTTTGCTAATAGCAAATCCACATCTTTTTGTGTTAATTTCGCATTCACGTCCCGTGTCATGTCAACCACTGGATCCGACCTTTCTATGGTATCAATGAATCAATCGACTATATCATGACATATAAAGGTAAATAAAAAATGAATGATAAAAGATTTTATGCTTTTTAATCTTGAGATGCTCGAAGAGCATACCCCATAGAACGAACCGTTCGAATAACATCTTTTTCTTTTTGAGCGTTTAATGCTTGACGCAAACGCTTTACATGAACATCAACAGTCCTTGCCTCTACATGAATCGCATGCCCCCAAAC
>CASDQF010000063.1 GCA_949282845.1 uncultured Alphaproteobacteria bacterium
CGTGATCGACGTGTCCAATCGTCCCAATGTTGCAATGGGGTTTGCTCCGCTCAAACTTCTCTTTAGACATCTCTCTCTTCTTCCTTTCAAAAAAGGTCGCCGCCTCAAGCGGCGACCGTTTCAATTAACCATTTAACTTTGCTTTAATTTCATCAGCAACCATTTGTGGCACATCTGCATAATGAGCAAACTGCATCGTATATTGTGCACGTCCTTGGCTCATTGAACGCAAAGTATTCACATAGCCAAACATATTTGCCAAAGGAACTGTCGCATCAATCACGCGTGCATTACCACGTTGATCCATGCCGTTTACTTGGCCACGTCGACTGTTTAAGTCACCAATAATATCCCCCATATATTCTTCAGGTGTGACAACTTCAACTTTCATCACTGGCTCAAGCAACTTCGGCTTTGCTTGAGGAATGCCTTCACGGAAGCAAGCCCGTGCTGCAATTTCAAACGCCATTGTTGATGAGTCAACATCATGGTAAGCACCATCATGTAATGTTGCTTTAAAGTCGGTACAAGGGAAACCTGCTATGACACCAGTCTCCTTAGCAGCCATCAAACCTTTTTCCACACCAGGAATGTATTCCTTTGGAACATTACCACCAACAACTTTGTTTTCAAACTGATAACCAGACCCGGGAGGTAATGGTTCGAACAGAACTTTTACACGAGCAAATTGACCAGCACCACCGGATTGTTTCTTATGAGTGTAGTCACAATCATAGGCTTGAGAAATTGTCTCGCGGTATGCAACTTGTGGGGCACCAACATTAGCTTCGACTTTGAATTCGCGTTTCAAACGATCGACAATAATTTCCAAGTGCAATTCACCCATTCCTTTAATAATGGTCTGACCTGTTTCTGTATTAGAAGAAACACGGAAAGAGGGATCTTCCATTGCTAAACGGTTCAAAGCCAGTCCCATCTTTTCAATATCTGCTTTAGTCTTAGGCTCAACAGCAATTTCAATAACCGGATCAGGGAATTCCATTTTTTCCAAAATAACCGGAGCAGAACTATCGCATAATGTATCACCAGTCGTTGTACCTTTTAATCCGACCAAAGCAACGATATCACCTGCACGAGCTTCCTTAATATCTTCTCGATGGTTTGCATGCATCAACAACATACGACCAATACGTTCTTTATTATCTTTCACTGTATTTAGAACATAAGAACCTGTTTCCAAAACACCTCGATAAACACGAACGAAAGTCACAGAACCAACGAATGGGTCGTTCATAATCTTAAAAGCAAGACCTGCAAATGGACCTTCATCAGAAGATTCAACTTCCACATCAGAGCCATCTTTAGCAGAGATAGCATGTGCTGGTGGAATATCTAATGGAGAAGGCAAATAATCAACAACTGCATCCAACAATGGTTGAACACCTTTGTTTTTGAAGGCAGAACCGCAAAAGACAGGAACGAATTTTTGTTCTATTGTTCCTTTACGAATACATTTTTTCAATGTATCAATGTCAGGTTCATTTCCTTCCAAATAAGCTTCCATTGCAGCATCATCCATTTCAACAGCTGTTTCTACGAGCTCATGATAATATTGATCTGCTTTTTCTTTTAATTCTGCAGGAATTTCCTTTTCTTCGAAAGTAGCGCCCAAATCTTCGGAATGCCAAATAATAGCTTTACGTTTTAAAACATCAACGATTCCTACGAAATCAGCTTCTGCACCGATTGGCATAGCCATGACGAGTGGACGAGCGCCTAACCGATCTTTAATCATGTCTACGCAACGATAAAAGTTAGCCCCCATACGGTCCATCTTATTAGCAAAGCAAATACGAGGCACATTATATTTATCAGCTTGTCTCCAAACGGTTTCAGACTGAGGTTCAACACCTGCAACGCCGTCAAAAACAGCTACAGCGCCATCCAACACACGCAAGCAACGTTCTACCTCTACTGTAAAGTCAACGTGGCCCGGGGTGTCAATAACGTTAATTCGATGTCCTTTCCAGAAAGCAGTTGTAGCAGCAGAGGTAATTGTAATACCACGTTCTTGCTCCTGTTCCATCCAGTCCATTGTTGCGGCGCCATCGTGTACTTCACCGATTTTATGAGACTTACCGGTATAATACAAAATACGTTCCGTAGTTGTTGTTTTACCGGCATCGATGTGTGCCATAATACCGATATTTCTGTATAATTCAAGTGGTGTGGTTCTAGCCATCTTTCATTTCCCCCCAGCTTACCATTTATAATGAGAGAAAGCTTTGTTTGCTTCAGCCATTTTATGCATATCTTCGCGTTTACGAATAGCATTACCGCGATTATTTGAAGCATCCATCAATTCACCAAACAGTCTTTCTTCCATTGTTTTTTCACTACGCTTACGAGCGGCATCAATAATCCAACGAATTGCCAAAGCTTGACGACGGTCAGCGCGAACCTCAACAGGAACTTGATAAGTTGCACCACCGACACGACGAGACTTGACTTCCACTAAAGGCTTTACATTTTCTAAAGCATCATGGAACATTTTCAAACCGTCTTGTTTTGTTTTTTCTTCCAAACGAGCAATTGCGCCATAAACGATTCTTTCAGCTGTACTTTTTTGTCCGCGAAGCATAACACTGTTCATAAATTTTGCGACAACCACATCACCAAATTTGGCATCTGGGTTGATAATGCGCTTTTCTGCTGCATGTCTACGTGACATTCTCTACTCCTTTAATTATTTTGGACGTTTCGCGCCATACAAAGAACGCGCTTGTTTACGATTGGCGACACCTTGTGTATCCAAAGTACCACGAATAATATGATAACGAACACCAGGCAAGTCCTTTACACGACCGCCACGGATCATAACGACACTGTGTTCTTGAAGGTTATGTCCTTCACCTGGAATATAACTTGTCACTTCAAAACCATTTGTTAAACGAACACGAGCAACCTTACGCAAAGCAGAGTTTGGTTTCTTTGGTGTTGTTGTATAAACACGAGTGCAAACGCCACGCTTTTGCGGGCAAGCTTGCAACGCCGGTACTTTATTTCTTTTAACAGAAGCTTTACGAGGCTTTCTGGTTAATTGATTGATTGTAGGCATTTAAAATCTTTCCTATCTTAAATATTAAAAAAA
>CASDQF010000064.1 GCA_949282845.1 uncultured Alphaproteobacteria bacterium
CAATTGAAATGTCAAGAGGGGACGGAGGTTTGTAATGGAGAAGGGTTCTGTTGTCCTGTTATAGATACTTCTACCTGCCAAAATGGAACAGAACTTGATGAAAATGGCTGTACTGTGTGTAAAAATACATGCGATCCTGTGATAGCAAAAAATGATGAAACTCTTTGTAGAGCTTGTGGTTGGGAGTGGAAAAAAGCAGATCAATTTCCAGGAGGAGAAACCTATGCTTGTGGAGGAGATAACTTTTGTCAAGCATATAATGGAGGAACTTGGGAAGAAGTTTCATATCAAAATAATGGGCTCATAATCTCTTATGCTTGTTATAATGGATGTGATGAATACGATGCTCTTCCTTGTGTATATGAAAGTGAAGGAATAAGATGTCGTGGTTGCCTTGATGATGAAAATGATTTTTGCTATTGTGGAGGTTTTTGGACTTAATATGGTTGAATAGCTTATTTTAAATCAAATTACGCTATCTAATTTTTTAAATTTTTATGATGAGAAATTTAATAAGTTTTAATATTTTTTTCTCTGTTTAAACTAAAAGCATTTTTATTCACGGTGATAAGGAAGATGAGCTGTAATAGTGTAAGCTCGATAGAGTTGCTCTGTTAAAACTACACGCATAAGCATATGAGGCAGTGTCATTTGACCAAAGGAAAGAACTAAATTTGCTTTTTCTTTAACTTCAGAACTATGTCCGTTCGCACCACCAATTAAAAGAGCTATGTTTTGTATTCCACTATCAGACCATTTAGTTAACCTCTCTGCAAATTGTTCTGAATTAAGGTGCTCGCCATGTTCATCTAACACAATAATTTTTGCTCCTTTAGGTACAGAGCTTAACAGTAAGCGACCTTCTGCTTTTTTTAATTCTTCAACGGGTAATTTTTTCTTTTCTTCTAATTCAATAATGTTGATTGGCCATTGACAGCGCTTAACATAACGACGGATAAGTAAGTCTTCTTCCGAATTTTTTTTCATTTTGCCAATAGCAATAATCCATAAGTGCATTTTTTTCTCCTGTCATAAGGCTAATTGATAACTGAAGAAAAAGCAAGATTAGTCTTTTAAAACTTGCAATGGGTAAAAAAAAACATTATACTCTCGCCACATAAAGGAATGTAAAATGAAAGAAAAGACAAATAATTTCATTCGAAAACTAGCTTATATTTGTGCAACTTGGTTTGGGAGTGGACGAGTTCGTTTTATGCCTGGGACTGTGGGGTCTTTTGTAACGCTTCCGTTTGTGGCATTGGTCATTCTGATTGGAGGTATTTGGGGTGTAATAGCTTTTGCATTGGTCTTTTATTTCATAGGTGTGTATTCTGTTAGATATGTCTTGCAAGAAAATGAGCATGATCCGGGCTTTGTTGTTATTGATGAAGTGGTGGGACAATCTTTGACTTTTGTTTTTGTAAGCACTGTGATGCCATCTTTATGGATGTTTTTAATAGGATTTGTAGCTTTTCGTTTCTTTGATATTGTCAAAGTTTGGCCGGCATGTTATTTTGATAAAAAAGTACAAAATGCTTCAGGTGTTATGTTAGATGATGTCGTTGCTGGATTGTATGCCAGTCTGGTTTTATTGTTAATTCATACGTTGATTTAGAGAGGAAAAATGAACGAAGAGAATAATAAGGAACATTTTAAACATGTTTTAACATTATATGCAGCAGCTAAAGGATATGTTTTATCTCCTTTTGCGGACAAGGTTATTAATAGATGTCTGACGGTTTGTGAAGGCAAGTGTCCATGTGATATGTCCAGAGGCTTTTGTCCTTGTGGAGAGCATGAAAAAGAAATTTCTGAAATGGGACACTGTCACTGTAATTTGTTTTTGAAAAAAGAGTAAAAAATATGTTTTTTTAAAGCCTCCCAAGTGGGAGGCTTTATTTTAAAATAACTTAAATCCTTTTTCTTCCATTTTAGGTTTATTATAATCTTCGACTTGTTTTTTAGCTTCTTCGATTTCTTCAGCCTTCAGTTGCGGTTCAACGGCCTTTAAAGTATTTTCAGCTAGTTCTTTTAAAGCATTCTCTTTTGCTTTTTGAGTAGTGATTGTAAGCCACTTATAACATTTAATCGGATCAGTTGAGACTACTTGTCCTTCACAATACATCTTAGCCGTAAAGAAAGCGCCTTCTGCATCTCCTAATTCCGCAGCTTGTTCATAGAATTTCAAAGCAGTTTGTGGGTCTTGTAATCGAGTTTCTTGGACTTTTCCGAGCCAAGTAAAAGCTTCAGGACGACCATTTTTAGCCCAATCATTGATTTTTGCTTCAATTCCGGACATGTCTTTCTTTTGAATCGCCTCTTCTAATTCATTTGTTCGAATACCCCATTCAGAACCATCAGAAATAACGACTTCGTTTTGTTCTTTTAATTCACGAATGGTTGCTTCATCATTATAGCCTGGAATGATAGGTAAAGGCTCTGCAAGTTCAATTTCCGGAACGCTTTTTTCTCCCATAACAGGTTGCCATTTACGTGCGATTTGTTGACCGATTTCTAAGTTTTTATTATCTGTAATTTTGCTTGCGATTTTATCACGTTGTTCTGCTGCCCAGCTTCCAATATCGTCCGTATTATAAGCGGCTAAGATACTATACCAAGCATAAGCTTCGACGGCGTTGTATAAACGTTTATCTGTGGAAAGTAAATCGGCTAAATCTTGCTGTGCTTTAACGTATCCTTGGTTTGCTGAACGTGAAATCCATTTTAAGGCTAGTGCATAATCTTGTGGAACACCTCGGCCATATAGATATAAAATAGCGAGTTTATATTGTGCTTCCGGATGACCTTTTAAAGCAGCCATTTTATAAAATCCACCGGCGTATACGTAATTTTTCTCAACATCTTCTCCATTAGCGTAGAGCTCGCCTAAGACAAATTGAGCATCTTTATCTCCAGCCCTTCCGGCAGCTTTTAATAAGGTTAATCCATCATCTGCATTTTTTTCGATACCTTCTCCTTTAATCAGCATTGTTCCTAATTTGGAAGCGGCTGTCATATTACCGGAGTTATATGCTTTCAAGAAATATTCAGCTGCTTTGGGTAAGGATTTTTCAACACCTAATCCTTGTTCATACATTTGGCCTAAATAATAAGATGCCACATTATCTCCTTCATCGGAAAGATAAGAAAACTCTTCAAAAGCTTGATCATATTTTTTTTCATCGAAAAAGCGAATGCCATCTGTTCTGTCAGCAAAAGCTGTAGAGGTGATGACTGTAGAGCAAAGCAGAGAAAATATAATTTTTTTGAGCATCTTTTATGTCCTTTCAAAAAATTTCTTTTATTTTATCCTAAAACAACAGGAACGTCCACATTATTTTTTACCTTTTAAATAGCTGGTTGGGTTAAGAGCTTTTGTTCCTTTTCGAATTTCAAAGTGAAGTTGAGGAGTTTTGACATTTCCTGTAGAGCCAACTTTAGCAATTGTTTGTCCTTTCTTTACGGTTTGTCCACGTTTGACAGAGACGCTATCTGCATGGGCATAGGCGGTAATCCAACCATCGCTGTGTTTGATTAAAAGCAGGTTTCCGAAGCCTTTTAATTCGCTTCCGGCATAAGCAACCACGCCATTTTCAGCTGCTTTGATGGGGGTTCCTCGTTTTGCGCTGATGTTAATTCCATCATTATGTTTTCCACCGCCTGAAGGACCATAAGAAGAAATGACTTTTCCATCAACTGGCCATATAAAATTGCCACTTCTTTTAGGCGTCTTAGGAAGTTTTGTCGTCGGCGCTTTTGCTTTTGATGTTGTTTTGGAAGCTACAGTTTTTTCTTTTGTCTCAACCTTTTGTGAAGAGGAAGATGTTGCTACTTTTGTGGTTGTTTTAACCGGTGTTGAGGCTGTATTAGGTAGAGTCGATGTCGGTAGAACTAAATTTTGTCCGACAGAGATTGTCCAGGGTTCACTTAAATTATTTTGTTTTGCTAATGAGTTTAAATCCACATGATAATGTCGAGAAATGCTATAAAGAGTATCTCCTTTACGAACGGTGTGGATACGGGCCGGAGGAATAAATAAAAGCTGACCAATAGATAATTTATAAGGAGGTCTTAAATGGTTAATTTCCATAATAGAGCGTACGGGAACATTATATTTGCGCGAAATAGCATATACTGTTTCTTTTTTTTCGACACGATGAAACTGCCCTCTTGTGCGGGAAGAGGGCGGAATAGAAACCCAATGTTGCGAGCAACATCCCAAAAGAAGGCAAAACATTACCATTATGATGGCTTTTCGAAGCGCTTTCATCATAAGCAATATGATAAGTAAAAATTCTTAAAAAAGAATAAAGATAAAACTCAAACGCGGAATAAATGAACTTCCAATAAAGGTTTCTTTCCATATTGCTCCGTGATGAAGTGACGAACAGTCAAACGAATGGTTTCTTTAATTTTATCATCTTGCTTTTTGTCTTCTTCATCCAGTGTTTGAATAGCTTCAGTGATTTTTTCAAATAAAAGCTCTTTGCCGTTTTCTGTTTCATCCAGCAAACCAAAAGAAGAAATTTGTGGTTCTCCCAAAATATCGCCCTTTTGATTCACAACTAGTGTTGTGACAACTGTTCCGCCTTCTACCATTTTCCGACGTTTTTTTAACACATCTGAACTGAGAGATAAGATTTTTTTACCGTCTACAGCCAAACAACCGACAGGAATTTCTCCTAAAATTTCAGGATCTCCGTCATTCATCTCCAGGACATCTCCTTCTTCCAGGGTAATAGCAATTTCAGCCCCCCATTCCTGAGCTAGTTTTTTGTGCTCTAATATTTGTAAAGGTTCTCCATGAACGGGAATAGCAATTTGAGGTTTTAAATATTGGTAAAGCTTTTGAATATTATCTTGAGCCGGATGTCCCGAAACATGAACCAACGCATCTTTGTCTGTAATAATCTGACAACCGGTCATCATTAAGCGGCGTTGTAATCCCGCGATTGCTAACTCATTTCCGGGAATAACACGAGAGGAAAAAATAACAACATCCTGTCCGGTTAATTGTATTTGTCCAGGAATTGGTTTCGGTGAAGCTAGCTTAGATAATGCTGAAAAGGGTTCTCCTTGACTCCCTGTGCAAATATAGACAATTTTCTCTTCAGGCAATTCTGAAGCTTCTTCTTTTGTTAAAAAATCAGGAATATCTTTCATGTAGCCGGCTGCACGAGCAGCACTATCAATTCGCCACAAAGAGCGGCCCATTAAGCAAACTTTTCGATTATTTGCATGTGCAGCCCAATAAATACTCTCCATGCGTGTCACATTCGAGGCAAAACAAGTCACAATAATTTTATGATTAAAATGAGAAAATAATGTTGTTAAACTATCACGAACATCTTTTTCTGTTTTTTCTTCGTTAGGTGTAAAGATATTCGTCGAATCGGATACTAAAGCTAAAATACCTTCTTTACCAAGATGTTTTAATTCTTCAACATCTGCCGGCTCTCCCAATAATGGTGTTGTTTCGAATTTCCAGTCTCCAGAGTGAACAATTGTTCCTTCTCTTGTTCGAATAGCCAGCATATTTGGTTCAGGAATTGAATGATTAACTGTGATAAATTCAACTTCAAAAGGTCCTAGTTTTAAAATAGAACCAAGCTCAACAACATGTAAGTCAACTCGGGACACCAGACCAAATTCATTTAATCCGTCTTCAATTAACTCCGCTGTGAAAGGTGTTGCATAAATAGGACATTGTAAATCTGGCCATAAATAAGGGATAGCCCCTATATGATCTTCATGTCCATGGGTAACGACTAAGCCGACAATATCCTTTTTATGATGGCTGATGAATGTTGGATCCGGAAGTAATACTTCGACACCTGGAAAGTTATCTCCCGGGAAACCGATGCCGCAATCAACAATTAACCATTTCCCTTCATAACCGTATAAAAAGAAATTTAAACCGATAGTCGTGATTCCTCCTAAAGGAATAAAAACAAGAGATTCTTTCGGAATAACGACTTCGGTTGTTTGTTCATTCTCTGTAGTTTGTTTCTGTATCATAATAAGTCCTTTATATCATAAAAATATCACCGGCTGTGATATATCTTATTGTCGTATTTTGTTTTAAAATCAAAGCGCCGGTATTATCTAAGCCTTCGAAAGTTCCTTGTAATATCTCCTGAGGTAAATGAACTGTAATAGGCGAGCCAATACCTGTTGCGTATTCTAACCACTGCTGCCTGATTGCAGAAAATCCTTTTTGCTCAAATAAGTTTATTTCAAAACTTAAATTTTGTAAAATTTTATCTGCCAATTCTTTGGGCGGTAATGAGGCGTTATATTCTTTTAAACAAGTCGTTTGATAAAGCATTTGAGTTTCAGGTTTTTTTTCAATGTTAACACCAATACCGATAATGAGTGTTTTTTCTGTTGTTTCTAATAAAATACCGCTTATTTTTTTATTATCAATTAAGACATCATTAGGCCATTTGATGCGGGGAGATAGAAAACCTAAAGTTTCTGCTACAGCTAAGGCAGTAATAAAGCTGTAAGCTGAAGCGTTGGAGGGTAAGGGGAGAGTTAAAGATAAAAAAAGATTGCCGGAAAAACTTTCCCATTTTCTACCATTTCGTCCTTTTCCTGCTATTTGCGTTTCAGCTATGACAGCATGATAAGGCGGAAAATTTTTAGCCTCTTCGTTAGTACTAGAACACTGTTTTAAATGATGGATTTCAAACTTAAGCATGTTTTTTTATTTTCTGAATGGAAAAGAAAAATAAACGAAGCTTTATGATAATGGCTAAAAATAGCATAAAAAGGGCTGTTAAAGCTAAGTTATCCGCCTGAGAAGGTTGTGTTATTATTTTTTGAAACATCGAAAGAGAGACATTTCCGGAAACGACATATAAAATTGAAAGTCCCCAAGCAAAAGTTGCTAACGATAATAAACCTTCTTTAATAAAAATAAGTAAGCTGTTTTTATTTTTTATTTTCATTAAAAGGAGAATGAAGAAGCTAAGCTGAAAACCTTCAAGAGCAACGAAAAGAGATAATAAATCTCGAGAAATTGCCATTAAAATAAAAGAAGCAAAGGGAAGTGCATAAAAAAGAGGTGATGTTTTATGAGGTAAATTATACCTAAGGAAGGTTAATTCAGAGATAATTTCACAAAAGACAGTCATTAAAACGAAGCCTGCAAGGATCATACCGTTTGAATCTGTAAAAAAAAGACTTGCATTGACAAAATTTATTAAAATACCAGCCATTAATAAAGCATGAAAAAATAAAAGATGTCGTAAAGAGATGCTAAATAAAAAACCAAAAGCTCCTATCATGGAAAATAAAAAAGCAATTCCTAAAGACAAAATGAAGGGGCTATAAACACAAGAGGTCGTAAAAAGACAAGCTTGTAAATTAGATAAAATATCAAGCATGTTTTTTTCCTCCTTTTTTATGCTTTTTCCGGTGGAAGAATGACCATATCATTCCTATAGCAGCCACCATAAATAGAGCTGTAAAGAAAAACGTGACTCTTGGATAAGAATGGGTGATAACATACCAAAAAGCCTCTAAAGGTGTTTCAGAAATAGGGATAGGTGATAAAGCAGCACTGGTGCGTATGCTTTGTAAACAATTTAAGCACTTGATGCTTTGAAGATAAAGAAAAAGCATATAACCTAATCCTCCGAGGAAGGTTAATGCTAAAATAATTTTCGGAAAAGCAAAAATAATCTTATTTAAAATAGGCTTTTCAGGAATACGATATGCAGTGATAAAAATAATCAGTTCAGCTAATAAAAAAAAGCCAGCAATAAATGGAGCTTTTAGGACTAAGAATAATCCGCTTAACAAAATACCACAAATAATAAGAATAATTTTTTCCTTCATCAGAAGCTTTCTTTCATTTGTTTAAATTCTAAAGGAACCGCATAAGATTCTTGAGCTTCTTTAATAAATGAAGCCAACGGTGTTTTAATATTAAAACGAATAGTTGTTCTTTTTCTATTTTGTAGATTTTTATTTTCTGCAATCAACAAGAAGTCTGTTGTATCATCAGCTAATTCATTTAACATGAGTGTCGCTTTTCTGAAAGGTAGATTTTTGAGGACCTCTAAATTTGCGTTTGGATAAACAGAAGGAGTATAAGCAATTAATCCTTCTCCGGGGATTTCCAATTGAAGATTTTTCAGAGAGAATTTTTTATCTTCTAATTGAATTGTATATTCTAGAGTTCCAAAACCAGAGACGGCTAAGTCTTTCACATTTAAATATGTGAGCAACTCCTCAACTTTTGCAGGTTTAGCTTTAAATGTAAAGGTATAAACAGGTGCCTGGTAAATTAACCATGCCGGATCTATTCGCATAAAGCGACCAGCCATTGTTACGTCTAACTGAGAAATATTAAATTGTTTTCTTGAAGCATCAAAAAAGAATTGAGCTTGAACATTTTGCATAGGTAAAACAGCATCTATAGATTGAGCAAAGGCAGTCTGAACCCCTTGTGTTCCAAAAGGCAAAAGTGAGCTCATTGTCATAACTGTATTGAGATTTGTTATATGTGCATTTCCATAATCAAAAGAGACATTTTCAAACATTATTTTTAGTGGTCCTGAGACATTTCGTTCATTTTTGTAATGTACTTGTCCTTTTAAAGTGATATTCCCGGTTAGATTCGTTAAATTATTATCAAATAAACTCGATATTTCCGCAGGGGAAGGTAAACCTTTCTTAAATGGGATTGTATTTGTGGAAAGTGCGGCTAAAATTTCTCCGGTATAAGGATTATAATATCCATTAGCATCAATTAAGAGTTGTTTATTAAATGTATTTGCGGTTAATTTAAAATATTGCTCTGTGTCCATATAAAAATCAATAGCGACAGGCTGTTTTAAAAGTGTATTTTTTTCCAACATTAAAGAGGGGGACTTCACATTTAAGGAAGTTCCAAGTCCAGTCATTTGAAGTTGGACATCAGCACGTTCAATTTTTAAACTATCGTCAGAATATGAGACATTTTTTCCATTGATAGAAAAAGAAGCTTTTTTATCATAAAAGCTATAATTTCCATCTGCTGTTGCATTTCCTAAAAAGATACGTAAATCGGAAGTTTCTTCATTTTTAGGGGTTTTACGCAAATTTAAAGTAGCGTTTTTAAATAAAGCAGAAAAAATGATTTCTTTTGAAGATAAATTAAATAGCTTTTTTTCCTGTGGGAAAAGGGTTAAGCGCATTGGATATGAAATATCAATTTTTGTGTCTCCGAATTCTTTCACAGGGGAAAATAAAATAAGATCTGACGGTTTTTTAAGTTCAAAAGAGCATGTCTTCTTTGCACAGGATAAGTCTCCATTTAAGGTTGTTTGAATAATTTCAGTTGATAGGAATTTATTTTGTACATTGGTTAATTTTAAATTGATGGGAGAGTTTGATTTGAATGAACGTAAATCTTTCGCCAAGTCAACATTTTTTAAAGTAAGTTCTGCTTGGAACGGCTTTGGATTGTTAAGCAGCGGAATAGTAATAGTTGCATCAATGTTGAGTTTGTCTTTTTCTCCGGGGAAAATAGATAAGTTAAAGGTTCTTTCTTTTCCTTCTGTTAAAACAGCGACATCTAGAGCTAAACTTCGCATGCTCAAGTTTTGTGTTTTCCATGTTAAGGTAGCGTTAATGGACAGGGTAGGTTGTTCTGGGAGAGTTAATTGTCCTTTTTCAACTTTGATAATCCAGGTTGTTTCACGGGGTCCTATTTGTGTATCTAAAGAAGCTTCTGCCTGAAGATATTGATTTTGAATTGTAAAAGGGATAAGGAAATGTTGTGTTGTTGCCAGTTCGCCAATTCCAGAAAAGTTAATGGGGAGTTGATATTCATTATTGCCGATAAATAGCTTTGCATTTTTCATTTGAAGGGATTGAATTTTAAAAGGGGAATTATGATCTATAATTCCGATTTTCCAAAAAAGAGAGGCAACTTCTTTGATATTAAATCCTTTTTCTTTGTTATCTTGGATTTTGACTTCGAAGCCATCTATGTCAGCAATGGTAATTTGTCGTTTTAAAAGCTCTGCTAAAGAATATTGCAAACGCATTGTTTTGATTTTAAAAGAACCATTTTTGTCTGCGATATTTGTTAAAGTGATTTGAGATAAGTCATGAGAAGAGACTGTAAAAGAAACATTTTGCAAACCTTTAGAGTCTAAATAACTTCTTAGAATTGGTGTAAAGGCAAAATAAATAGTTAAAAACGCAGCAAAGAAGAAAAATCCGCTCAAATAAATACCGGTCAAAATAGTTCCCCAAACGATTTGAAGGGTACGTTTTAATAACGGGTACTTATTTAGAAAAGCAATAATTTCTTTGTCCCAATGAAAGAGCATACTTTTGTTAAAATGAAAGTTAAAGTCAAATAATGGTTTTTTTTCTGGCTCTGGTTTTGGCTCAGACACCATGATTTGATTAATTAATGATTGTTTTTCAAGTAAATCATTTTCCGTGAAATGTTGAGAGGTATGAACAGGCATAGACGGAACAGGTTCCGCTGGAGAAGGAAAAGGATTCGCAGGGGAAGGCGGGACATTTCCACTAAAATTGTGAGATTTAGGCGGACCTGCGTAATCTCCTTTTGTTTCTGTTGTTTTGTTATTTGTTGTTTGATCCATTTGCTTCCCCGTTTTGTATCTTTTCCCTATTCTAAACAATCTTTAAATAATTTCAAGCATGTCTTTAAATTCTTTTTCAGTTAAAGTCGGGATACCGAGTTCTTGCGCTTTTTTTGCTTTAGAACCGGCATCTGCGCCCAAGATAACGAAATCCGTTTTACTGGAAACACTGCCGGATACTTTAGCTCCGGCAGCAAGAGCCAGAGATTTAGCCTCCATTCGTGTCATATGTTCAAGTGAGCCGGTGAAAACAAGAGTTTTCCCGGTAAAAGGCGTTTGAACGCGATTAACATGAAAAGGTAATAATTTAATTTTATTTTGGAGCTCAGTCAGTAATTTTTCATTATTTGGCTCTCTGAAAAAATCGATAATATCAGTGGCCATAACTTCTCCAATACCGTCAATGCGTGTTAATTCTTGTACAGCCGTTTCTTTCTGCATTTCTTCGTTTAGATGGGAAAAAGATCCAAATTGTTCAGCTAATAAGCGAGCAGTTGACTGTCCTACTTGTCTAATTCCTAGCGCGAAAATAAATTTGTCAAGAGGTGTTCCATCTGTGACTTTTTGTATGGCACCCCATAAATTTTGAACAGATTTTTCCCCCCATCCTTCGGTATTTAATAAAGCTTTACCATAATGTTCTTTTAAATAAAAAATATCAATAGGTGTTTTAATCCAGCCTTTTTCAAAGAAAGTTTCAATATTTTTTTTACCTAAACCCTCGATATCTAAAGCTTCTCGAGAAACAAAATGTTTCAAACGTTCTACGGCTTGTTTCGGACAAATTAATCCTCCCGTACAGTAATGAGCTGCTTCGTCAGGATCACGTGCAACATGGCTGTGACAAATGGGACAAAGTTTCGGAAATTCAAAGGGAATTGAATTTAAAGGTCTTTTATCTTTTAAAACGGAGACTACTTGAGGAATGACATCTCCGGCTCGTTGAATAATAACCGTATCTCCTTCACGAATATCTTTTCTTTCAATTTCGTCAGCATTATGGAGCGTCGCATGAGAAACCATTACACCGCCGACGTTAATAGGTTCCAAGTCGGCAACAGGAGTTAAAACACCAGTTCTTCCGACTTGAATGCGAATTTTTTTTAGAAGTGTTTGTGCTTGCATAGGAGGAAACTTATGCGCAATAGCCCATCGTGGTGCGCGACTGATAAAGCCAAGTCTTCGTTGATAATCTAATCGATTAACTTTATAAACGACACCATCAATATCATATGAAAGTGAAGCTCGTTTTTCACCCATTTGACGATAATACGACAGCAATTCATCATCGTTTTGACACAAAGAAATTTCTAGACTGACAGGAAACCCCCATCGTTTTAAGTGCTCTAAAAGCTCGGCATGGGTTGTCCACATTTCTTCGCTTGAAAAGCCAATGGTATATGCAAAAACAGACAATTTGCGTGAGGCGGTAATAGTTGGATCTAATTGACGCAGAGAACCGGCCGCTGCATTACGTGGATTTGCAAAAGTTTTTTTGCCTAATTTTTCTTGTTCGTCATTAAGTGCGAAAAAGTCAGCTTTCGTCATATAAACTTCGCCTCGAATTTCAATTTTTTTAGGGAAAGGGGCAATTAATTTCTTAGGTAGCCCCTGAATGGTTGCTAAATTTGCGGTAATATCTTCTCCTTGTGTTCCGTCACCACGCGTTGCTCCTTTGACATAAATCCCATTTTCATAAAGAGCAGAGTAAGATAAACCATCAATTTTAGGTTCAGCAACAAAATCTAAAGCATCTTCTGAAGATAGGTTTAGAAAACGTCGAATACGGTCGGTAAATTCTAAAATTTCTGTTTCTTCAAAGATATTGGACAAAGAAAGCATAGGGGTCAGATGAATAATTTTATCAAAACCATCTGCCGCTTTTGCTCCAACCTTTAAAGAGGGACTTTCAGCCAATATTAATTCAGGGAAACGGGCTTCAATAGCTTCATTTCTTTTTTTGAGACTATCATATTGCGCATCTGTTAAAGACGGAGCATCATTTTGATAATATTCCACATCAGCTTGAGCCAGAAGAAGCGCGAGTTCTTTCAACTCTGCCATAGCTTCTAAAGGGGTTAGTTCTTGAACGGGAATTTCTCTTAAAGACATGATTTCTCCAATAAAGTCTGAGCAGCTAAGCGAGCTTGATCTGTAATTTCTGCTCCGGATAACATTCTGGCAATTTCTTCTAATCTTTTTTCCGCCGTCAGAGGAATAACAGTTGTTAAGATATAATTGTCTTTTTTAGTTTCTTTTGTCACATTCATGTGTTCCGTTCCAAAGGCAGCTACCTGAGGAGAATGTGTGACAACTAAAACTTGTCGCTCTTGACCTAATCGACGAAGACGCTCTCCCACGGCCGAGGCGGTTGCTCCACCGATACCACTGTCTACTTCGTCAAAGATGAGTGTTGGTATATTTTCAGCGCCTGCTAAGTTAACTTTTAAAGCTAACATAAAACGAGCTAATTCTCCACCTGAAGCCACTTTATTTAAAGGAGCAGGAGGAACGCCGTTATTGGTGGAAACACAGAAAGTGACACGATTCATGCCGGTGGCAGAAAAATCAGTTTCGGGTAATTCTTCGACACGTGTTTCAAAATGAGCCTTATTGAGCTTTAAAGCGGGTAATTCTTCACGAACGGCTTTATCCAGCTGTTCGGCCGCTTTATGTCTGGCTTTGCTGAGCTCTGTCGCTTTTGTGATGAAGTCTAAACGAGCTTGTTCAGCAGCTTTTCTATGCATAATCAGCTCTTCTTCTCCTTTGTAGAGCGTATTTAATTGAGCTTTAAAGTTAAGTAAAGTTTCTGGTAAATCGTCGACTGCAACGCGATGCTTACGAGCAATGTCTTTTAGAGTGAAAAGCCGATCTTCCAGTTGTTCCAGTTCAGGACCCGGATCAGAAAAATTAGCTGATTGCTCTTCCAGACTTTCAACAGCTTCTGCTAAAGAATCTGCTGTTAAATCCAGAGTCTTTAGAATTTCATCAAAGGAACCGTCTGTAAAACGATTAGCTTTTTCTAATTCTCGAGCCGCGGCGTGAATCATAGATTGAACAGTTGAGTTGCTGCCACTGGATAAAATCATATAAGCATTATTTAAACTTTCCGTTATTTTTTCTGCATTCATAAGCTCTGTACGACGTGTGCTAAGTTTTTCTTCTTCCCCTTTTTGCGGTGCTAGTGCTTCCAACTCTTTAACAGCATGGGTTAGATATTCTTCATCTGCTTTTGCTTTTTGTAAAATTTCAGCTGCTTGGATAACTAACGCTTTTTTGTTGCGCCAATCTTCATACAATTGTCGGCATGTTTCTACAAGCTCTGTTAGACCACCATAATTGTCCAAAACAGGTAAATGGTTAGCTGGGTTTAATAGACTGTGACTAGCAAATTGTCCGTGTATTTCAACAAGCGTATTTCCGATTTCTTTTAATAATCCGACACTAATCGGTTGATCGTTAACAAAAGCTTTGCTTTTACCATCTTTTGTTAAGGTTCGTCTTAAAATAAGTGTCGTGTCCGTATCTAAGCCTTGTTCTGATAAAATTTGAAGAGCAGGATGTTTTTTATCTATAGTGAACTCGGCTGTTACAGAAAGTTGATCAGCTCCATAACGAATGAGTTCTGTTTCAGCTCTTGCACCTAATGCTAAAGACAAAGCGTCCAGTAAAATTGATTTCCCGGCACCTGTTTCTCCCGTAAAAACGCATAGACCTTTATCAAAAGAAAGATCAAGCTTCTCAATTAGGACAACGTTCCGAATCGAAAGCGAAACAAGCATCTATGAGACTCCGTTCTTTTCTAAAAGGCGATAAGCTTTTTTATACCATTTTGATGAAGGATAGTTATAACCTAAAACCGCCGCTGAACGTTTAGCCTCTTCTTTTAACCCCAAAGCTAAATAAGCAGAAGTTAAACGATAAAGAGCCTCTTGAATATGCATAGTTGTTTGATAATTTCGAACAACATCTGCAAAGCGGTTAATGGCGGCGCCATATTTTTTTTGTTTTAAATAATAGCGTCCGATGTCCATTTCTTTTCCGCCCAGATGATTGTGTGTTAAAACCAATTTATTTTTGACATCATCGGCATAAGGTGTGTTTGGATAAAGGACAATAAGTCTGTTGAAAGTTTCCATTGCCATTTGTGTCATATCTTGGTCGCGTTTTACATCAGAAATTTGCTCGTAATAAGACATTCCTTTCAAGTATTGAGCATACGGAGCGTATTTATTACCTGGATGTAATTGTAAAAAGCGATTGATAGCTAAAATCGCATCTGTATATTCTGCATTTTTATAATACATATAAGCAGACATAATTTGAGCTTTTGCAGCCCAAGGAGAGTAGGGATGTTGTCGTTCAACTTCATCAAAATATTTCACAGCCTCTTTGTATTCATTTTCTTCGGCATAGTCCATTGCTTTATTATAAAGTTCTTCGACGCTTTTTTCTTCTATGACTTTATTCTTATTGCTGGCACAGCCAACTAGCAAAGTTAGCAAAAAGAATAAAATAATGCTTTTTTTGAATAAGAAATTCATTTTTTATTTTTCCTTCATCTTTTTTACAAACTATAACACACTTCAAGCAAAGAGGAAGTAAAAAAATTAGAACACATTTTTTCTGGGTGCAATAGCAAGACAAGGAATAGATTGTTTGCTTAGTATTTTACAAGCCAGTTCGGCATCTTCTTTTGTTTCAAAACCAGATAGTCGGGAACGGAACAGATCTTTATAGTCAGACAGCTGAACAGCTGTTGTTTTGAGTTGAAGGAGAGTCTGAGCTGTCGTCGCTTGTTCTTGAGCTTTTTCTTTTGACTTAAAAGCACCAACTTGAATAGACCAATCTGCAGGTGAATAGTCACCTTGTTCAATTTGAACTGTATTATCTGCAAGTGTTAAAGTCGGAGCAGAGGCTAAAAGAGTTTGTTTCTCTTCTTTTGTCAGTTGATTGACTTTTTCTTTGCTCTTTGAAATACTGGCAAAAATAATCGGATCATAAGTATCTCTGTGTTGTTTAGAAATATAAGCTTTTTTAAAAAAAGGATTATCACCCCGTTCAGCTAATTCAGACTGTTTTTTCTTTACCTTTTCAAAGCTGTTATCAAGCAAAGTCCGCATTTGACGATCTCTTTTTTGAGCTGTTTGTTGCCCGATAACAACTCCGACTAAAGTTCTGTTATTACGTTTCGCCGTTGAGATGACATTGTAACCGACCGCAGAGACAAAGCCGGTTTTAAATCCTTCAGCACCTTTGTAATAAAGAAGAATATTATTATGAGAATAATAAGTTTTTCCTCCGAACTTAAAGGATTTTGTCGAAAATAAAGGATAATACTGTGGAAAGTGGTTAATCATTGCTATGGATAAAACAGCCATGTCTTTTGCTGTCGTAAATTGTTCCGGATGATGCAATCCAGAGGCATTTTTAAATTGAGTATGCGTTAATCCTAAATCTTTTGCAAAGGCGGTCATCATTTTGGCAAATTCTTCTTCGCTGGGAGCCAGAGCTTCTGCCAAAACAACGGCGACATCATTTGCTGATTTTACAATCAAAGCAAGAATTGCTTCTCGAACCGTCATGACAGAACCGGCTTTGACACCTAACTTGGAGGGGGGTTGACGTGCAGCATGTTTGGAGACGGGAATGAGGTCGTCCATTTTTAGGAGGCCTTTTTCCAAAGCATCAAAAGTAATATAAAGGGTCATTATTTTAGTTAAAGAGGCAGGATATTGCTTAGCATCTGCATTTTTCGCTTGGAGTATATAGCCGCTTTGTACATCGGCGACAAGCGTTGAAGGAGAAGCTTTTGCTACATTAAAGCATACACAACTCATCATAAGTGCAGCTATTAAAATTTTTCTAAAATGCACGATTCGTCCCCTTTATAAAAGCTTTTTTCATTCTGTCAAACAAAGGTTAATGATTCGTTTATAAGAAATATTTCTTTATTAGATAAAAAAATTGACAAAAATTATTTTTTGTGATATAATTTAAAAATTAACAGGATAAAGAGGGAAAAATGGCTGATTCAAAAAAGTGGACTTATCAAGAATTTAAAGAAACAATAGAAAATAAAGACTCTTTTAAAAGTTTTTGGGCAATAAAAAATGTTTTTCAACACCCGGAACTCTATGGAGATGTTGTGTTGGGCGCTATTAAAGCCGGCGACATGAAAACACTTCTTCCTTTTTTGCAGAATCAAATGATTGAAACGGTTTATCAAACAACATCTAAACCGAGAGCAAGTTTTTTATCTGAAATTTTGGCGCAAAAGAAAAGAGGTTTATTTAGGGAAATTTTCCAATTTGATACATTTCATCCTCATGAGATCTCTCAACTTAAAATGTTGAAAAAAGCTCTAGGAAATACAATGAAAGAAGGGGAGCCGGGCTTTAAGAATATTGATTTAATGTTTTTTGCTGAGGAAAAAATTACTTCAGAGGAAAAAGGCTTGATTAGTTTTTCTGTAAGCGAAATGACGCCTAAGGTTTATAAAGCTGTAGAGGGTGGTTCATACCCGCCAGTTGTTTTTGCATCGACACAGACACAGTCTTGTCGTTTTGAGGGGTTAGATCCAGAGGTCGTTCAAAAAGAGGGAGCTTTAGCTGTTTTAGTGAGAGCTATTGAACATACTGAACCGGACTTAACAGATATTTTTGATGAACATGAAATGCCGGAGGGTGAAGAATTAGAAATTGCAAAAGAACAAGCAAAAGATATAGATTTAGATCAGTTTTATGATCATTTCGAACAAGATGTTTCGAAATTAGAAGACTTGATGAAATTGACGGAGCAATTTTCTAAAAAACCGGAAGGTGTTTTACTACAACATTTCATTGATAAAGGGGGAATTTTCGTCTTATCTCAAGATGAGGGGCAGGCTCTTAGTGGCATGAGTCATGGAGGAGTTGTTATGATGACGAATGTTTCTGAGGGAACTTTCTACCACGAGTTGCTCCATGAGATAGAAAAAGAAAAAAGGCAAATCTCACATTCCCCTTTAATGGATAAGGTGTATGATTATGTTGATTATTGTTCGGAAACAGTTAAAACTGGGGCTTTTTCATCTTTTTGGAGAAAAATGTATTTTGCAAAGAGGAGCTATAATGAATCTCAAAAGCAAAAATACAAGGGAAAGTTAGTATTCCAATCTGAAATGATACCTTGTATGGCAAGTTTACTGAAAGAAAATACTGTTATGCCCCAACTTCCTAAAACTTTGCTCAAGTATATGACGGTTTATGGAAAAGCGCGAATGGAAAAAAATGAGGCGCGTCAGGCGTATTTAGAGAAAGCTCTTGAGCGAACAGATATTGATATCACTAAAAACGGGGATCAGATGATTTGCTATTTAGAGGATGTTATGAAAAATAAAGTTCGTTCAGCCGAAGTTTATCGTAATAACGTTGCTACGAATGACTTTTCTTGCGAATTAAAAGAAATTCGTTACAAAAGAAATTTAATTGCTTTAGCATTTGGAGATAAAAGAAGTCGTTGATACCTTAAAGAGGATTATCTTCAGTAAAATGGATTTCAGGTAAAGGTCCTTCAGGTTTTCCGTTTAAAAAGACATCCATACGTTTTCGGGCATTTGCCTCTAAATTACGATAGAAAATAGAGATATCTCCTATGTGGTAAACATGGGTCCCTAAGAGTTCATTTTCATATTGTTCCGGATTCGGTGGTGAAACAATAAGAGCGCCATTTTCTGGATTAAGAACAGCGCCTGTGAGGTGAGGGATATCTTCTTTGATATTCCCGTTGTCATCGAAATAAACAGTTCCCAAATTTAATTCAGGTTCTGCTAGAGTTGAGTCAGTTTTCCAATTTAATGGATTTATGCCGGGTGTACCCGGCAAAGCAAATAAATCATCAATAGCATCAGCCGCTTGAGTGTTCCAAGTGACAATGACACCGATATCTGTTTCTTCTTGTGCAAATTTTAACCAAGGATACTTTTTTAAATCAATATTCATGCCTGGACCACCGATTAAATAGGCCGCAATCATATTTTTAGAAAAAGGTTGATTGAAGGTTTCTTTCATTAAATTAAAAAGAGCCATAGCTCCTTGACTATGTCCAAATAAGATAAAAGGTCTGCCTTGATTTAAGTAGGTTAGGTAGTATTGAAAAGCATTTTTGACATCATCAAAGCTTTTTTGCATCGGTCCTGGCAAGTTTTTCTCGCGTAAAGCTTTTAGAGCGACAGTCAATTCTGCTTGTCGATAAAAAGGAGCATAAATATTGGCAAAGTCTTTCATAGTTCCTGTATTGACTTTGATATTGAATAAAGCAGCCAAGCGTTGATCATCTTGAGTTTTCCAGTCCATATATGGTCTGTTTTCATCGACATAAATAGTTGGGTAGACATAGAAAACATCAACCTCTTTGTTTGGTTTTGGTGGAAGTTGAGCCCAGTTTTCTTGATCCGCATAGTTAATTTGTTCAGTCTGTAAAATGCCGGAAGCCGGAAGAGACGAAGGAACTTCAGCGATAACAATAGGAGCGAATAATAAGAAAAATAATAAAAAAAGGCGCTTCATAACATTCCCTTTCAAAAACTTTAGGAAAACAAAAACTTAGAAAAATGCATTCAAAATATTTTTTATCATAAAAAAGAAAAAAGGAAAGTCAACTTAAAATTATTGGCAAAGAGCTCTCAAGTTTGAATAATAAAAGGATTTATGACCGACACGTCCGCTATCTAAGAAGACATAATTCTTGGCACAAGAGTTGGCGGATGTTGTATCTGTCCAAGCCATAATGCTGCTTGAAACTGTTCCAGCTAAATTTGGGCAAGCATTATCCACTCCTTCTTGACCGTTCCAAGTCGGACAAGCTTCAGACATTGTCACAAGATGCATATTTTTGCTCTCACAAAAGTTTTTTGCGCTCCAATAATACATATAGCTTTCATCGGAAATTAAATAACTTTGTCCATTTTTCCCTGTAATAAAAGAGCCTTGAGCCAGTTGACAAGTTCCATCACCTTCTACAGTTAAATTACAATAAGAACTGCCCGGATAGCTTGTGTATTGGCAATAATAATCAGAGTTGTTATGACAGTCACTTTGAGAAGAGCAGGTTATTCCCTCTAAAGGTAAACATTGTTCATTTTCATCATCGCGCCAATATCCTTCAATACATGTAAAGTCTATACCGTTGCAAGTTGCATGCGTCGGACAAGGTGTACAAAATTCACCCGATAAATATTCATTGTTTTGACAGGTATAGCGCCCATCATCCAGACACAGAGCTTGTAAACTGCTATAAAAATAAGGTTTATGTCCTACTTTTCCGCTATCTAAATAGATATAATATTTAGCACAATCATTTGCATTTGTTCTCGTCCAAGCCATAACAGAAGAGTGATAGGAATTTGTTAAATTTACACATTCTCCATCTACTCCTTCAGTCCCAGACCAACCAGGGCATGCTTCATCCATACTTGCCAGAGGTAAACCTTTGCTGTTACAGAAATTTTTTGCAGACCAATAGAACATATAACTGGATTGAGAAAGTAAATAACGTTGTCTGTTTTTGCCAATAACAACAACTCCATTATTTTTTTTGCAAATGCCATCTCCTTCTACTTCTTCATTACAATAAGTCGCACCGGGAGCATAATTTTGCATTTCACAATAAGTATCTTTTTCATTACAATCATTTTGTGCAGAACAATAATTTTTATCGACGCAGCCATCTTGTGCGGAGTTTATTTTGTATCCTTCTAAACAAGTAAAATTAATTCCATCGCAAGAAGCGTGTTCAGGGCAAGTCGTACACACATTGTCTTGTAAATATTGTTCTGATGAGCAAATGCATAATCCATTTGAACAAATGCCAATTTCGTTTTCTTCTCGAATGCATTGTTCTCCATCGGATAAGGCAACACAAACAGCACATCCCTTTGAATCTATTTTTATTTTTTCACATGGTGTGCAAAGTAAATCGATGCTTTGATTATCGCAAATGGTGCATATTCCATTAGAACAGTATCCTTCTTCACCATGTTCTGTGAAACAAGCTGTCGCCGAAGGATTAGGAATACATTGCCCATTGCTGCAAGTTTCACAAGAAGTGCACTCTTCGCTGCATTCTTCCGATGGAATTTCATCATTGTTGAAAGAAAAAATAAAATGAAGAGTACTTTCTGTTGGACAATTTGTTTCATCGGGTTGATTGTTAATAAAAATTTCTTGGATAGGAGTATGTTTATTATTTAATAAACGCTGACATATTCTTTTATCAATTTGTTCAACTTGAACATCAAATCCGTCTTCTAAAATTAGAGTTATAATATTTTTCCCAGATTCTGGAAGATAAAGAGGCTTTATAATATCTCCTTGATTTAATCCTTCTCGCGTAACAAGTCGTTCTGCTTGCACCATAACATCATTTAAAATTTGATTGGCTTGATGCCAAGTTAAGGCTGTTCTGATACCTATTAAGCTACCTAAACTTAAAAGTGTTGCTATCAAAAGAACTGACAGCACTTCAATCATTGAACGTCCATAATTTTGGATATCAGAAAGTCTTTTCATAAATACCTCCTTTTAAAAGATAAAGGAGATTAGAGTTTTGTCAATAAAGTTCATTAAGAGAAGCTATTTTAAAAAAAATGTATCATTTAAACATTCAAGTTTGAGTTGATATATTTTACTTGTTTTTTATTAAAATGCATACTAAAATATACATCTATTTATTTTAAAGAAAGGAATTAAAAAATGAAAAAATTAGCTTTAATAGCAGTATTTGCGAGTACATTAGCTTTAACAGCTTGTGGTGGTAGTCGTGGGTATGTTGGAAATCAAAAAGTTTGTGAGAATGATTATTTTCTAGGAGTTATTTCAATTTCTGAATTATTCTCTCCTTGCACAAAAAAGTAAATTTGAATAATACGAAAAGACCTTTGCTAAAGTGCAAAGGTCTTTTTTTATGTTTTAAAAGTGTTAATGATATGTAAGTATGTATTTGTGATACATAAAAATAAAAAAACTTTATCTTTATGTACGTCAATGTTGTGGAATAGTATTTAAAGAGACAAAGAAAATGAACTTTATATTGGTGGGCGTAAGAGGACTCGAACCTCTGACCTTTACGATGTCAACGTAACGCTCTAACCACCTGAGCTACACGCCCACGACATCAAACAGCGACCTTTATACAGTAGTTTTTTTAAAAAAGCAAGATGTTTTTTTAAGTTTTATCTTTACAAATACCATTTTCATCAGGTTCTTGTCCTTCTGGACAGTTAATCAAAGTACAACCACCGTTAATATAAGTATGACCAGGTGCACAGCAATAATCCCCCACTTTAGCATCAGGATTTGTATCGCATGTACACGTTTCAGTAACAGGATAACCGTAAGGACATTGATGTTTTAAAGAACACATTTCTAAAATAATTTCATTACAATTTTGACCTGATAAGTCAGAACAATAATTAGCACCAACTTCTCCTTGATAAAAGCAGACATATGGTCCTTGTCCATTCAAAGCTTGAGTTATCAAAATAGTTTCATTCATACATCCGTAATACCAGCCATTGTAACCAAAAGTTAAACCAGAAGGACAACCTGGATCATAACATAATCCAACTCCACATGATTTTCCCATATCTGGACAATTGCTAGCACAGCGTAGTCCGTCTCTATAGCAGATAGAATCTCGACCACAACAAATTTCTGAGTTTCCATCTTGAATACAGCATTGTTGTTTATCTGCGTTCCAAGTTGCGCCTTCTGGACAGTAGGTTATGGAACAATTTCCGCAGTTGATAGGAGAATCACATCCTGAACCACACTCCATAAAATAGTCATTGATGTAGCATGTCCATTTCTGATTATATAATAAGCATCTGATTCCGTTATCAAAAAGACACCCTTTATGGCGGTCGGTAACAAATGTGTATTCTGCGTGTCCGTAATTTGAATCCACATTATCATATGATACACAAGGGTTAATACAGCTCCCCCAATAACATGTTTCAAAATCTGGACTATAAGCGTCACAGCAAGGATGTTGCATTTGTTTATCGAAACAATACCAATCTGTTCTTTCTTTTCCCCAAGGCGTACAAAATGTTGTATCATATTCACATCCACCATACGAACCCCAATAGTTTTTAATCGTAAAATTTTGTTCGCCTGTACATTTGGATGGATAGCATGCACCAATTTGACAATTTTCACCTTTCGCGTCGCAGCCGAGAGCACAACGCTCATCGTTAATATAACAAGTGTATTCTATCGGACCACCTCTACATTCGAATCTTTGGCATTTTCCTTCTAAATAGATATAACCATCAGGGCAGGCACAAGTATCCGCATTTGTTCCTTCAATGCATAGACAATTACCTTCTTCATCTCGATCACCGGTCATGCCCGAACCATTACATATAGGCAAACAAACTCCATTATAAAGTTCATATCCGTTTGAACAAACACATGAACCG
>CASDQF010000065.1 GCA_949282845.1 uncultured Alphaproteobacteria bacterium
AAGAATGCTTTTAAAAGTGTTGTCATAAACTCACCAACGTTGGCGCCGTGGACAACTAAAAAGAACTGCAATACAATCCAACAAAGCCAAGCAACGCCGCCAACCATTAAAGCACTAAGGAATATCGTCCTCATTTGTTCGTAAAAGTTGGTTGCTAGATCGTTAACAATATCGAAAGTTACATCAAAAAATGGGCAAAACCAACATCCATAGGAACCATCTTGATTATAGCTGTTTAAAATTTTGGAAAACAAGGGTACTCCGACCGTTGATTGACTGCTAAAAGCAGCTGCCCAGTTGAAGGACGCAAAAGCCGTCATACGCGCTGACACCTCTTCATACATTGCATTCAAACCTGCACAATTTGCTTGATTGTTTGCTGATACCGTTTCTAAAATTTGTTGAGCACCTTGCAGTGCTTGACGATGTTCGTTTCTGGATTGTTCTCTTTCTTCTTCGCAAGCCCTCTTACATGCTGCAATTTCTTCATCTGAGCCTGAACAATTATTATTGCATTCTTCTTCACGTTGAGAAGCTAACAAATCATTTTGGAAGCGAATTTTCATTGCATTATTATAACAGTCATCACAATGAGCATCTTTCATATATTTGTCAAATTCTTCTTTCCAATTGTCTGTCTGAGCAATTTCTTTCGCTTTATTATCATCAATTGCATCGCAATCCCAGAAACAAAATTGGGCATTTGAAGGAGATGTCCATAAAAAGAGAAAAGAGAAAAGAGAAAAAACCAAGAACAGAGAAAAGCGTTTACTCATCATTTGATCCTCTTATGAAAAACTTTTAAAATTATTTTTGAAATAGTATAGACTTAAAAAAAACATTCGTCTATTATTATTTTAATAGTTTTTGTTTTTTTTAAGGAGGTTCATGTGTCCGAGCAAACCACAGAGCAAAAAACTTTTCAAATATATTGTCAGTTTTTTCAATATAAAGACTTATTGAAGGGTTCTCCCGCATTGACGGTAAATCCCAATGCGTTGGATGAAAAAATGCAGAAGTCTTTCATGCCAACCATTACGATTGAGACAGCTCAGATGGTTGGTTATTTAATGGGGCTTCGCGGGACGACTTTTACTGTTAGTCAAATGCTTGTTTCTTTGAATAAGTATTATCAAAAAGATGATTTTTGGCGTCGCTTACTTTTAGAATATATTGATTTATGTCAGGAAAAAGAAGAAAAGGCTTTTATGGAGGAAAGTCGCAAAGTACGTCAGGAAGGAGAAGATTTGCTGAAGAGAATCAATTTATATCGAGCGTCGAAAAAAGAGATAGTTGATTCTTTTGCTGCGGCTTTAAAAGAACAGAAGTTTCCTGTAGATGGACAAAAACTCATTCGAAATTATTTGAAAATGGCTGAGAAAAATGCGGCGGAAGCTTGGAATATACTGACAACAAATCCAGCCGCTTTTGCTCCATTAGAAGTCGTTACCCCCGAAGGGAAAAGATTGATGGCACCGAAAGAAGCTATAGAATTGAATAAAAAGATGGGTGCATTTTTAAGGAAATTAAAAGCTTGACTTAACAAAATACTGGACAAAATAGAGACTCTATGCTAAAATAAAAGAAAAATAAATAAGGAGTTAATGATGCCGCAAGATAATTACAATAAAGATTATGACGCCAAAGCCTACCGAGAGATTAAGGGAGGTTTTGATGATAGTATTTCTGAAGCAACACAATTAAGACGACAAGAAGCTGAAGCGGCAGCACAAAATGAGGAATATGCTAGTAAACCCTTTCAAATGATAAGAGACTATTTTAAAAATCTCTTTCAAAAGGATGATAGCTATTTGGAAAAAGGTCAGCCGACTGTTGATATCAGCGTCGGTCAAAAGCAAACGCCACTTGATAAATATCAAGATGCATGGAAACAGATGATAAAACATCCTGAATTTGCTACAGTAACGACAGAAGAAACTCGTCAAATGCAACATGAAATGCCACGGCTCTCATTGAGTTGCATTTCAAGTAAAAATAATGCTAAGTCAGCCTTTGAAGAAAATAGACGTAAGTTGCGTGATGAATTGGGTGTTTCTTCTTTAAATGAGGAACAACTTCGTCAAGTCAAAAAAATGCCGGAAGTTCAGCAAGCGCGTCATGTGGCAGCCGAGAGATTAAATCAGTTGCGGCATTATCGTAATGCTATTGCTAATGAAGCTTTGCCTGGTTTACGTGAAGAAGCAGAAGCTTATGTGCAGCAATTACAAGAAGCACAACAGTCAGAAAATAAACAACCAGAACCAGAAAATAAACAACCTGAACAAGTTCAACAAACGCCGGTTCAGGAACAGACAGCGCCCTCTGAACAACCAGCACCACCGCCTCCTGCACCGGTGGAGGAAAAAGAAACAACGCCTAATATACCTGCGGCAGTTAATCAAAAACCACAAGAAATTGATTTTGGTAAAGGATATAAACTTCCGCAGCAAACCAAAGCTAAAATTAATAAAGAGTATCGAGAGGGAACGTTAATGGGGGTTTTAGAACAGGTTTTGAATGCCCATAGTCCTGAAGAAGCAGCGATGGCTTTAGTTATTGCTTTTTTAGCTTATGGTCCAACAGCTATTGCGCGCCAATTAGAGTTAAGTGTGGCAAATAAAGAGGCATTAGATAAATATAAGCTTGATAAAGCTAAAGAGGCTGATGAAATGACTTTAGCAATGAAGGGAATGTCTTCCCGCGATGCCACAGCAGCTTTGTATCATGACTTTTTGAAAGCTGGCAATGATATGCAAAAAGTAGCCGATAATATTCGTAAAGAAGATCCTGGTTTGTTGGAAAATCTGTCCCGTGATAAGGAAGGTAATTTAACAAAAGCAGGTATGGAAGAATTGCGGGCTCGTATTTTACAACGCAATTATCTGAACACTTTTGGTCGGACAATGTTCAAGAATGAGCTGAAAGATCGAGTAAATTTACTTAATAATATGCCTCATCAGGTGATAGATACGCAAGCTAATAATCAGCAACAGACACAGACACTTGAAGAACAGAAACCAACTTTTTCTATGGATACTGGAAATTATCGTGTTGCACCAGCAACTCCAGAAAACGCTCAATTAAACACAAGTGTTGGTAATACATCTATTCCGCAAGCTTCTACACCACAAGTGCCAACGCCTCCGGCTATGGAGGCAGCGGCTGAAGCAAAATCAGCAGAAGGTTTATCCGTTTCTCCTGAAGCAGCAAAAAAAGTTGAAAATATTGGTGTTGTTGCTGCACCGTCTCGTTTAAAAATGACATTAAAAGAAGCTCAAAACTTTAATGTTTCTTTAGGAAATCAAGAAGCATTTAAGAAAGAGGCTAATCAATTTTTAATCCAAGCTCAAGCTTTGGCTGGAAAGGCACAAGAGTTACAATTAAACCGTGAAGGAATACAAGCCGCTCGTAATATGCAAATTACGGTTCCAGGACAACAGAATATGTCCAATTTATCGCTTCAACAAACGCGCTAAAAAAAGGAGGGTCTACTGATCCTCCTTTTTTAATGTTGTTTTTTTCTTTATCTCTTGTTATGCTAATCGCCGAAGGAGAAAAGCATGAAAGCAAGAACACTAGGAATTGGTATTGTTTGGACATTAATTTACGTGCCAGTTGTTGGGTACGTTATCAATTTAGTTTTTGGTTATACTCCATTTGGAGCGCTTTTTTATCATTCTTCAGCAGGAGAGTTGCGAATGCTTAATCCATTCGAAGATTGGGCGACACTTTATTTTGCATTTATGTATGATCAATGGGTTATCAATACTTTTTCAGATTTTGCTCTTTTTCTCTGTTTTCTGTTATTTTTCCCAATCTGGGGTTTGGGATGGCTTTGGGCGTTGAAAGTAAAGTGGGGCGGAAAATTAAAATTTCCGATTCATCGGAATAGTCAGGGAAAAAATGAGATAAAACATAAAATTCCTTTAAAGAAAAAAGAGCTAGTTCGTCCGCCGGCTTTACCTGTAGGTACTTTTTTAGATCGAAAAATATCAGCTCCGATATCTACAGAAAAAGAAACAGAAACTACTTCTAACACGATTCCTACTCCAGCTCTTTCGCAACCGAATGTTGATGAATTATCAGCGGAAATAACCAGCGCAATTAAAGAATTGGGAGAACGTTTTGGATTTGAGCTTTTTAGAAATGTTCAATTAGATAATTTTCTCATTCCTTTAGTTTTGGCAACAGATACAAAAGCATTACTGTTAAAAACACTTACCTCGAATAATGAGTGGATTGCAGATGAAACAATCGCGGAGGGAAGTGATAAGCCGACTTGGTTTTCTTCTAATGGTATAGAGGTATCTCCTTTTTTTGAAGCAGGACAAGCGGCCTTATCTTTGGCTCAGAAGGAACCGGAATCTGTGATTATTCCTGTTGTCGTTGTTGTTAAAGGAAATATTATCAATGCAGAAACAATGCAACCAGAGTGGCAATCTAAAGGAGGGTACGTCGTTCGTTATGGTGAAGGGTTGCCTGAAAATTTGATGACTTTGGAAAAATTATTAGAGCAAGAAGCTTGATTTAGCTTATTTTTTTAAATAAGGATGGGCTTTTTATCAAAGAAAGGCTTAAAAATCAAGTAAAAAATTAAAAAAAAGTTAATTTTTATACTTGTTAAAGAAAAAAAAGTCTTATATATATGTAAATATATAGAAAGGAAGGTAGGGGGATTTATGAAAAAAAATAAGATACTCTTCGTCGGCAGCGAAGCGACGCCCTTTGTTAAAACTGGCGGATTAGGTGATGTTGTGGCGGCTCTTCCTAAATATTTAAAAAAAGAGGGAGCGGAAGTTAAGCTTGTTCTGCCGTTGTATGCAGCCATAGATCGAAATAAGTTTCACTTAAGCAAGTTGTATGACGGTTGTTGTGTCAAAATGGGTAATTGTGAAGAGTGGTTTAGTGTTTATTATGCAGAAACGCCATGTCATTACGATGCCTATTTTATCGAATTTAATAAATATTTCGATCGTCCCATGCATGCCCAACATGGGCTTTATGATGCCTGCGATACACATCAGGAATATCAAGATAACGCTTATCGGTATGCTTTTTTCTGCCGTGCTGCTTTACAATTGGCAAAGGACTTAAATTTTCAACCGGATATTGTTCATGTTCATGATTGGCAAACTGCTTTAATTCCTTATTACCTAAAAAAAGATCATGATCCTTTTTTCGAAAAGACTAAAAGCGTTTTAACGGTTCACAATCTGCCGTATCAAGGTGTATATGGCGCAGATGTTATTCCTTATGCGAAAATAGATTGGGCAGATTTTAATATGAATGCGTTTGAAAGTTTCGGACGCGTGAATTTGTTAAAAGGCGGAATACGATTCGCTGATAAAATTACAACCGTTAGCCCGCATTATGCGCAAGAGATTATGACGCCTTTGGGAGGAGCTGGCCTGCATTGGTTACTTCAAGAGCGTAAAGAAGATGTTTCCGGCATTTTAAATGGGATTGATTTGGACTTGTGGAATCCAGATAAAGATCCACGCATTTCTTATCCATATAATGTTAAAACATTTAAAGACGGAAAGGCTCGTAATAAGCACATTTTACGTGAGTCTTTAGGGCTTCATCAACATGATTGTCCCTTATTTTCTATGGTCGTTCGACTGACAGAGCAAAAAGGCATTCATATGTTTACCCAGTGTATAGAAGGTGTTTTAAATGATATGGTGTGTCAATTTGCTATTATGGGGAACGGCGAGACATGGGCACAAGATTATTTAGCTTCTTTACCCGCGAAATATAACGGTCAAATATCTGTTCATATTGGTTTTGATGCTGAAAGAGAACATATGATGGATGCGGGGAGTGATTTTACAATTATTCCTTCTATTTATGAACCTTGCGGGTTAAAACAGATGTATAGCCAACTTTATGGTACTTTGCCGGTGGCTAGGTCAACAGGCGGACTAGCAGATACGATTATTAACTATAATGAGGCAGAAGGAACGGGAACTGGCTTTAAATTTTATGATGCAACATCAAGTGCTCTTTACAATACAATTGGTTGGGCCAATTCAACTTATTTTGATAGACCGGAGCATATGGAAACAATGATTCGGACAGCAATGCAGCAGGATTTTTCTTGGAAGCGTTCAGCGCAGGCTTATTTGCATTTATATGAGCAAATACGGAGATGAATATGAATAAAATTAGGGCAGTTATTGTTGGTTGGGGAAATGTCGGGCGCTTTGTAAAACGGTCTATTGAAGAAGCTCCGGATATAGAATTAGTTGGTGTTCTTCGTCGATTGAGTTCAATGGGAAAGTCAGTTCCTGAGTTGGAAGAAGTTCCTGTTTCATCCGATGTTGATGATTTACCGTCTTTTGATGTAGCTATTGTGACGGTTCCCAGTCGAGAAGCTCCAGATAAAGTTAAAGATTTATTGCAAAAAGGGTATTGTTGCGTTGATAGTTTTGATGTGCATGATCAAATTTATGCAACTAAGGAAGCTTTGACAAAAATAGCAAAAGAGGCTAAGGCTGTTTCTATTTTTGGCGCTGGTTGGGATCCGGGAACAGATTCAGCAGTAAGGACTTTGATGCGTATGACGTGTCCTCTAGGAATGACAACAACGACATTCGGAGGACGAAAAGGAGGACGAAGCATGGGACACACAGCAGCTGTAAAAGCTATTTCTGGTGTTAAGAATGCCGTAGCCTTAACTTTGCCGAATGGTTCAGGAAAGCATAAACGGCAAGTTTATATTGAATTACAAGAAGGTGCAGATTTCGAAAAAATCACAAACCAAATTCGTCATGATCCATATTTTATAGCAGATCCAACGGATGTTGTTGCAGTTGAAGATATTTCTCCTTTTGATACTTTAAATCATGGTGGTAGGATAGAACGGACAATGAATGACGTTATGGCGAGATATGAGATTGAAGGTATTAATCCTTATATGACGGCGAATGTTTTGGTTTCTGCAGCAAGAGCAGCTTATCGAGCTTATCAAAAAGGTGATTTTGGCGCATATACTTTAATAGAACGTCCATTGATAGATTATTTACCAGGATCGTTAGAAGAACGATTAAAAGGGTATTGATAAATTTATAAAAAGGGAGCTCCTTTAGAAGGAGCTTTTTTATTATTATAAAATATTTCTATATAGTTTATTTGTAAAATGAGTTGACAATATATGAAGAGGTGATAGGGTATAGGTAAGATATGCCCATAAGGTTTACCAATTTGTTTGGAGATTTATTATGGATCGTTTTATTCACCTTTTTTCTCAAAAATATCACCGATTTTTTCATAGAGGGAGCCAGACGGGCCGCAGCATGATAGAGATGCTGGGAGTACTGGTTGTAATAGGCGTGTTGAGCGTAGCGGCATTATTTGGATTTACCTATGCGATGAACAAGTATAAAGCGAACGAGACGATCCACGATGTGATGTTACGTGCCTCGAATGTCCCGATGATAGATGAGTATTATCAGATACGACCGACGGGATATGGGTTTAAGTTTCCGGATTTGCAAGATGAGTTGTCTTCTATGGGTTATACGATGAAGACGTTAAAGACGGATGAATTTGGGTATGTGTATAAGGTGGAAGCCCCTTCGGTGCCGAGACGGATATGTAGTTTAATTTTACAGATGGAACCGACGGACATAGATGAGATCCGGATAGGGACGGAGAAGATATTATATACAGCAGGACATTCAGAGTTATGTGAAGAGTATAAGGATAGTTCAACGGAAAGCACGATGATGACCTTTTATTTTGAGAAGGTCTGTACGACGAATGCGGACTGTAACAATAAGTGTCAAGAATGTTATCAAGGCC
>CASDQF010000066.1 GCA_949282845.1 uncultured Alphaproteobacteria bacterium
GCATTGTTCCACCCAAATCACCCTCATCAGGACGAATAGTCTTTTGCCCATCTTTTTCCCATACTTTCATACGTGTAATGACCGCCGTACAATCAGAACCAAACTCACTGGAGCTGGCATTTTGGATACCAAGCAAATTTCGACAAGCTTCAACAACAGCCATTTGCATACCCAAGCAAATACCGAAAAATGGTATTTTATGTGTTCTGGCATAAGTAATCGCTTTGATTTTCCCCTCTATTCCTCGAGAACCAAAGCCCCCTGGAACTAAAATACCATCAAAAGGATTTAGTGTATGAGCGACTTCATCTTCCGTCAAAGGCTCTAGTTTTTCACTGTCAACCCATTCAATATGCACTTTCGTTTTATTAGCAATCCCAGCGTGAACAAGTGCTTCTCTCAATGATTTATAAGCATCCGGTAAACCACAATATTTACCGACAACGGCAATTTTAACATCATGTTCAAAATTATTCATTGTATCAATAATCTCATGCCATTTTGATAAATCCGGTTCGGGAGATTGCTCCAATAATCCGAAATGTTTTAAAACCTGTGTATCCAACCCTTGTTCATGGTAAGATAAAGGAATTTTATAAATATTATCTACATCTAATGCTGCAATCACATCATCTTTCGACACATTACAAAACAAACCTAATTTACGACGTTCATCTTGTCCTAAATTTACCTTACTGCGGCATAATAAAATATCAGCTTGAATACCAGACTCCAACAACTTCTTAACAGCTTGTTGAGTTGGCTTCGTTTTCAACTCTCCGGCTGTTTCAATATATGGCAGCAATGTTAAATAAACAAAGCAGCAATTATTTCGTCCTTTTTCGTTTGCAAATTGCCGAATAGCCTCCAAGAATAAAGTTCCTTCAATATCTCCGACGGTTCCTCCGACTTCATAAAGAACAAAATCTTCATCTGTGATATCTGATTCCAAAAAACTTTTAAGTTCATTAGTCACATGAGGTATCATCTGAACAGTCGCGCCGAGATATTCTCCTTTACGCTCTTTAGTCAACACATTATAATAAATCTTGCCTCCGGATACGCTATCCGTCTTATGGCAAGAAACGCCGACAAAACGCTCATAATGTCCCAAATCTAAATCTGTTTCTGCACCATCATCCGTAACGAAAACCTCTCCATGCTGATAAGGAGACATTGTTCCGGGATCAATATTCAAATAAGGATCCATTTTACGCATACGGACTTTGTATCCGCGTGCTTGTAATAGAGAACCGATAGCAGCTGAGGCGATTCCTTTTCCAAGACTTGACACAACCCCGCCTAAAATAAAAACATACCTTGCCATAGTCGATTCTCCTTATTTTGTTTTTTCTTTTCTAAAACAAAACCCCTTTGAAATCAACATAATTATTTAGGAAAGATTTTCTTTGGAATACTCTAAACCAGGAATCGTTTCTTTTTCAATACCTTCTCCGACATTTCCGACATCGCGCAATTTGCGTTCTATCGCACGGGTTCTTGTTCCGGCTTCGTCTAATGTTTTACCGGCTGCTTCAATATTCTTTTTAACTTTTTCGACCCACATACCGTACTTGTTAAATTCTGTTTTAACTTCTCCCAATGCTTGCCAAACTTCTCCTGAACGTTTCTGAATGGCCAAGGTTCGAAAGCCCATTTGAAGACTGGTTAAAAAAGCCCCTAATGTGCTTGGTCCCGTAATTGTAATTTTATAACTTTTCTGAACAGATGAAGACAAACCTGGACGGCGCATCACTTCAGCATAAAGAGCTTCTGTCGGTAAAAACATAATCGCGAAATCTGTCGTTTTAGGAACTTCAATATACTTATCATGAATACGCTTAGCTTCTGTTTTAATACGCCGTTCTAAATCAATCGAAGCAGCTTCAACCGCTGCCGCATCTCCTTTTTCAGAAGCGATGACCAAGCGCTCATAATCTTCATAAGGAAATTTTGCATCAATTGGTATTAACCCATCGGGTAAACAAACACAATATTCAACAAGCTCTGTTGTCCCCTCTTTTATTTTTACATTCTTCATATACTGATCCGGAGACAACATTTGCTCTAATAAAGCGCCTAATTGAACTTCTCCCCAAACACCTCTCGTCTTTACATTTGTTAAGACACGTTTTAAATCACCGACACCCATGGCTAAATTTTGCATTTCACCCAAACCTTGATGAACTTTTTCCAAACGTTCTGATACCTGTGAAAAAGATTCTCCAATCCTTTTTTCCAATGTCGTTTGTAGTTTTTCATCAACAGTTGCTCGCATTTGTTCAAGCTTTTGTGTATTCTCTGCTCGCAACTTATCCATATGTTCTTCAACAGTTTTACGCAAACTATCATTAAAGCTCAACAAACTGCCATTGAGTTCTTGACGCAATTGCATAGCATCTTCTTTATTCGTCCGCTCTAAACGACTTAAATCATCCGACACATCTTTTCGTGTATGAAGCGTCAACAAAACATATCCAACAAGAAATAAATTTATTGCCAATAAAACAAGCAAACTTATCAATATAATTTCAGTATTCATCTTTTTCCCTTTCTATTTTCAATAGTATAAAACAATCCCTTTCTTCCGCCAAGTTTTTCTTTTAAACAAACGACTTTTCCATTTTTCCTTGCAAAATTTTTTCTTAGGTGTATATTACTTTCCATCTGCGTTGATGCCGATGACACGGCGGAGCTAAAGGAAGAACAGGCTATAGCCTTACTAGAACCTTTCGGGTGTGCCCGTTATAGCGCGTTTTAAGGCGGTTGCGATTAGTCAAGACCGTAAAGTAAGGTGGCACCGCGGACGAAATTCGCCCTTACACTTAAACAAATTGAAGGATATTAAAATGCATACATACAGAACACATACATGTGCTGCGCTTCGTGCAGAAGATGCCGGCAAATCAGTTCGTTTATCCGGTTGGATACATTCCAAACGAGATCATGGTAATTTATTATTTATCGATTTAAGAGACCATTATGGTATCACTCAATGTGTCGCTGACACATCCAGCCCCTATTTTGAAACTCTCACTAAAATTAGACCGGAGAGTGTTATCAGAATAGATGGAACGGTTGTTTTACGTGAAGGAAATACAATTAACGAAAAACTACCGACGGGACAAATTGAAGTTAAAATCAATGATATGGAAATTTTATCCGAAGCAGATGTACTCCCAATGCAAGTCAATGGCGACGCGGCGGATTTATCCGAAGAACAACGTTTAACATATCGTTTCTTAGATTTACGTCGTGAGAAACCTCATGCCAACATTATGCTTCGTTCTCAATTTATTCAAAGTCTCCGTCAAAAAATGTGGGCTGCAGGTTTTACAGAATTTCAGACACCTATTTTAACAGCTTCTTCTCCGGAAGGCGCTCGCGACTTTTTAGTTCCCAGTCGTTTACATCCGGGAGAATTCTATGCTTTACCGCAAGCACCTCAGCAATTCAAACAACTGTTGATGGTATCCGGCTTTGACCGCTACTTCCAAGTCGCTCCTTGTTTCCGAGATGAAGACAGCCGCGCAGACAGAAGTCCTGGAGAATTTTATCAATTGGATATTGAAATGTCTTTTGTCACGCAACAAGATATTTTTGACGCCGTTGGTCCTGTTATGCAACAAACTTTTTCTGAATTAGCCGGAGAACGAAAAGTTTCCCCATATCCGTTCCGCGAAATTCCTTTCGATGAAGCCATGTTAACCTATGGAACAGATAAACCTGATTTAAGAAATCCTCTTTTAATTAAAGATGTGACAGAAGTATTTAAAGACTCTGGATTTGGCATTTTCGCATCGATGATTGAAAAAGGTGCTTTTGTCAGAGCCATTAAAGCTCCGGCCGCGGCCGACAAACCACGCAGTTGGTTTGATAAGCTTGGCAATTGGGCCAAAGAAGAAGGTTTCGGTGGCCTAGCTTATATTGGTTGGACAGCGGAAGGAACAAAAGGACCTGTTGCTAAAAATTTAGATGAATCACGATTACAAATGATTAAAACAATTTGTGAAGTGAATGAAGGAGATGTCGTCTTTTTCGTTGCCGGAAAAGGAAATAAAACAGCTAAATTTGCAGGTCGAGTTCGCACGACTTTAGGTGAAGAGCTCAATTTAATAGATACAAAGCAATTTATTTTCTGTTGGGTCACCGATTTCCCATTCTATGAAGAAAACGAAGAAACAGGTGTGATTGAGTTCTCTCATAATCCTTTTTCTATGCCTCAAGGAGGAATGGAAGCTTTACTCAACAAAAATCCATTAGAAATAAAAGCTTATCAATTCGATATGGTTTGCAATGGTATTGAAATTTTATCCGGAGCCATTCGAAACCATCGTGATGATATTATGTACAAAGCTTTTGAAATCGCAGGATACGGAAAAGAAGTCGTTGAACAAAAATTTGGCGGCATGCTGAATGCGTTTAAATATGGAGCTCCTCCACATGGTGGTTGTGCTTTTGGTATTGATCGATTAGTGATGCTGTTAGCTGAAGAAGATTACATTCGAGAAGTCATTGCATTCCCACTCAATCAAAAAGGTCAAGATTTATTAATGCATGCTCCAGCTCCGGTGACAGAACTGCAGCTACGAGAGTCGCATATTAAATTGAGACGTCCGGAAAACAAAGAAAACTAATCATTCCATAAAAAATAGCCTGCTTTTTGCAGGCTATTTTAAATATTAAAGAGATTTTTTGAAAATTCTCTAAACAGAAACATCTTCTTAATAAAGCCGGCGACAAAACAATTTTCATAAAACGGCATTAACATTTTTTACTTGCATTTAACAGATTTTTTGTGTATATAAAAGTCTCATTGGATGGGTGGCCGAGTGGTTGAAGGCGCACGCCTGGAAAGCGTGTTTAGGTCTAAAGCCTAACGGAGGTTCGAATCCTCTCCCATCCGCCACTCTTTTAAATAATGCCTACTTTTTTAATGATGATTTGTTTCAACTGGTAAATTGACCTCCTTTTAAAAAGAGGATAAACTTCTTTAAGAAGGTATAATATGTTAGCCAAAGATAAAAATATAGAATGGGTACAGACAAGTTGGAATCCCTTAATTGGTTGCACACCATTTTCTGCCGGATGTCAAAATTGCTATGCTCGTGTCATCGCCGAAAAGTTCAAACGAAATAAAGTAAAAGATTATGAAGAGGGCTTCAAACTCCATTTACTACCTTCGCGATTAGCCATGCCTTTTTCCTGGAAAAAGCCCAAAAACATCTTTGTTAATTCTATGAGCGATTTGTTTCATGAAGAAGTTCCAATTGACTTTATTAAAGATGTTTTTAAGGTAATGAATAAATGTGATATTCATACTTTTATGGTTTTAACAAAGCGGTCTAACAGGTTAAAACAAATTGCACCTTATTTAAACTGGACACAGAATATCTTAATGGGTGTCACTATTGAATCCAATGACTATCGGTATCGATTGGATGATTTAAAAAGCACCCCGGCAGTCAACAAATTTATTTGCATAGAACCTTTCATTGGAGAGATAAAAAAGCTGGATTTAACTGGTTTATCTTGGGTCGTTGCCGGAGGAGAAAGCGGTCCTTATGCGCGTCCGATGTTTGATGATTGGGTGCGTTCACTCAGAAATTGGTGTCTTGAAGCGAATATCCCTTTCTGGTTCAAACAAAAGAGTGCTTATGGAGAAAATCGCCCAAAAGCGACAATCGATGGATACTATTATAAAGAGCCGCCCAGACTAGCTAAAAGTCCTAATTTATTTGATTTTTTATAGAGGAAAAATGAATTTTAATAAAAAAGTTTATGAAATCGTTTGTCAAATCCCAAAAGGAAAAGTTGCCTCTTACGGACAAATCGCAGCTTTAGCTGGATATCCGAGAGCAGCAAGAGCTGTCGGATATGCACTACATGCCAATCCAAAACCAGGTATCATTCCTTGTCATCGCGTTGTTAATAAAAAAGGAAGAGTTGCTCCGGCATTTGCATTCGGAGGACCAGAAGGACAAGCAAATCTTTTAAGAGCTGAAGGTGTCGTTGTTTCCGAAACAGGTTATGTGAATATGAAGCAATATTTATGGCATCCCTCTTCATTTTAATCTTGCTTTTTAATGCCTTTTTCTTTACATTAGGGTTGAAAGGGGAGAAACAATGGCATTTTCACCTGCGGTTGAGGCATTTCTAAAAAAAAATAATAAAGCAGAAGATCCTTTGGATGTGTTCCTGCGTGTTTTATTACGCGACAAAAAAAAGGCTTTTAAGTTTATTGAATTGTTAATGGATGATAAGCTCAGTCAAAATGACAATGCCGTTGCGATTGAAGAATCCTTTAAAACGCGAGAAGATTTTTTACTATGGTATTATAACTACTACATGGATTTTTATCCCTTATGGTTTCGGTATAAATGGGACAAAGGAGATATTGAAGATTGCGTCAAAATGCTCCCAACTATCACACCTTGGGCCTTTGAAGATAAATCTCCGACAAAAGATATTGGCGAAATTCCAAAAGATTTTGGAACAAAAGAAGATTTCTTAAACTTAATTGACAAATTGACAGAATCTCAAGCCGTTACAGACTTCCGGCGCATCAAAGATATGGAAGTTCATGAACCGGATTCATTATTGTCTGATAAACAAAAAAATCAGAAACGGAATGTTGATAATTTAGCCGAAAAAACCAAAGTGGTAAAACGCTTACTGAAAGAGCAAATGGCTCATGACTTTGTCGTTGAAGTCAATACCAAAAAGTTTCGTATTCATCCTTTATTCAATCCGGTATCCAATAAAATTGTTGTTCGTGTTCAAACACCTAACCGACATAAATATATAATTAAATTTTCTCAGGATAATATTAAACAAATTCAGACAGATGCCATGAGAAAAAGCCATGAAAATCAACTTATCCGAGCAGATTCACCCTACTCTAACGCAATGTTGGATTTTTATCTCAAATTAAATGACTGTCCTATGGCGCCACAAATTTTATACTATAATTTTGTGTATGATGTTGTCCTTTATCGTGAAACGAATGGAACAACTTTTCATTTTCCAAACCGTAAACACACTTATAAAAATCCAGTTGACTTTAACAAAAACATTGTTCCCGCTATTTCAAAACTAGGTGTCTATATTAATGACATTCGCGATTCTAATTTTCTACAGTGTAAATCACCTCGAACACCTCAATTGATTGATGCCGGACATGTCACTTACGCCAACATACTTAATCCCGGTTTGCCCGGATACGTCATGAATATTGGTAATCTTTGCGGAAAGGATGCAATTATTCATTTTGGAGCACTGTACTTATGGAAAGAGAAACGTTAAAACAAGTTTTTTGGGACAGATTGTTTTTTTATCCGACCGATGCCCATTATATTCAAGCTTTAGCTTCTAATCTTGAATTGAAAAAAGGAGAAGAATACCGTTTATTTTCCGTCATGGGAGCTCAAGAACTTAGTAATACACTTCCTCTTGCCACATACAGAAATTTTCAAGCGTTTCAACAAAATGATCCTCTTTTTCGTTTTAATTTACATTTACATACAGAAGCATCAGATGGCGCATTTAAAGTTAAAGAACTCTTAGAACAAGCAGCAGCTTATGCTGATATAATTGCACCTCTTGTCAAAAAAGATGGTATGCCTCCTTTAACCATTGCCGTGACAGATCATGATTGTATGGATAGTCTTATTCCCGTCTTAAAAGAATTAACACGCCATTATGAAAAATATCAAAACTTGCGTATTGTCCTTGGAATTGAAATGGGAGCTGTTTGGAAAGAACAAACAATGCAACGTGTTCCTATGGAATATGAACTGATATTTTATGGTGTAAACCCTTTTGATGTCTCTATTCAAGACTTCCTACAATCACATCAAGAAAAACGCAATGCGGCGCGTGATGAAATTATTCATCGTTTATCCGAACGCTATCCGTTCTTTGGTATATCAAAAGAAGATGCTTTTGCTCAAGATCCTTTACTTCTTAAAAATCAAGGATTGGGGTATGCTGAACGTTTAACAAAATATGCCATCTCAAAAGTTGCTGACACAACGCAAAATGAAGAAATTAAACGCATTTGTCACAGCCTTAATCATCATTTTAATCCACCGGCAGAGATGGATCCCTATCAAAGCACAGATGATATTTTTAATTTATGGCTTCAATCCGGTTTTGGCTTTTTAGGCGTAGCCCATCCGGCTAAAATCAATGCCGGCAAATTTTTAAGTCAAAGTTTTATTGATTTTTGTAATAATCGTTGTTTAGACGCTGGTCAAGAAATGTTATGGCGCTTTATGTTAATGCTAAAGAATAAAGGAATTAGAGCTCTGGAAACGAACTATCAGTTTGATAATGCTTCTTTGAAAGAAGCTCAAAAGATGATAACGGGCGAAATTCCTGTAAATCCCGAATATGGAGCTTATCGCTGGCTTAAATTGTTTAATGATTTTCAAAATATTTACGGCCTTTTAGGCGCCGGAGGATATGATACACATAATAAGTTGATTACGGCGAGGTGAGGTTCATGATGAAAGAATGGGAAAAATCTAAAGAACTGATTTCAGAAGGCTACCGAATTCTTGATAAAGAAGTTGCTATTACCATCCCTGGACCTTGTATGCCGGCTTACTCATTAGAAGAGGATACAGGTATCGGTTCTCCTTATGGCCGTGGAGCAAAACGTTTTTTAGATTTTTTTAATTCCGTTTTTCATAAAATTCTTTTAGGTCCGACAGGAAAAACATTTCCTCCTTTTTATTCTCCTTATGAAAGCACTTATGGAGAGAATCCGTTTTATATTCCTCTGCAAAAATTAACAACGGAAGAAGGAGGACATTTATTAAGTCTGGCGACCTTAGAAGAAATATACGAAACACCTTCTAATCCGGTAGATATTTCATTTCCCACAGTCGGAAGGCTATATGAAAAAGCGCTTAGCGAAGCATGGCACACTTTTGAAAAAAGATTAGCACAAAACGACAAATTTGCTTTAGCGCTTGAACAAGAAATCAATACTTTTAAACAGGAACGCCCTTATCTTGAAACGGATGCGCTATTTTATGCCCCTTTTAGTCCTCAAAGGCATATTTTTGAAGCATACTTAGCTTATCGTGCGGCACAAAATGAGCAAGCACCCTCTATTGCTGACTTAGAAGTCAAAATCCCAGATTCGGTTGTTATTGCTCAACCTAATTTATTTTTAAAAGATTTTACACTCGGTTCTCCGCCTGATGCTTTTGCAGATTACAGCCGTGATTGGAACTTTAAAGTTTTCAATCCCGATTTTTTATTTAATCCAGATGGTAGTTTGGGACCTGCCGGACAATTTATGTATAAAGTCTTTGATACAATGTTTAAAACTTACAAAGGTGGCGTACGAATTGATCATTATATAGGCTTTGTCAATCCTTATTTAATATCGCATCAAAAGGATATCCCAAATGGACGTTTATATTCATCACCGGAAAATCCTTTACTTCAAAAATACACAAAACATACAACAGAAGCCTTTGCAGAAATAACAGAAAAAATAATTCTTCGTGCCATGCGCGAAAATGATGCGACAGTTGAACAAATTTATCCCGAAGATTTGGGAAATAGACCTGAACAAATGAACTCTGTTATGGATTTGTGTGGACTAGGTCATATGTTGGTTTCTCAATTCGTAGACATTTGGGATCCGAATCATATGTATCGTCTTAAAAACGCTCGTCCGATTGATATGGCTGTTTTAGATACACATGATACGCCGGCGACTTTAGAATTTTATGAAACGATGAATCAAGAAAACAGAGTCCGTCATGCAATGCAACTTGCTGAGGACTTACGTTTTTATTATTCTCCCAGCCTTTCTTCACCCCAAGCCTTAATACGTATGAAATGGGGCGAGCTTTTAGCCTGTCCAGCGCGTCGGGTTCAGGCATTTTTTACTAGTTTAATCGGACAACCGGGACGTTATAATAATCCTGGAAATCCTAAAAAATGGCGGTTACGTTGTACACCGAATTTTGAAAAACTTTATTTTGAAAACTTACTTAAAGGAATTGCATATAATCCTCTTGATGCAATTGCTCTAGCCATTTATGCCAGAGGAGATGACTTTTTCAACAAAAACAGAGAGTTCGTTGATCTGCTCCGAAGACAAGAGCAAGCACTAATGGCCGAAATTCACTCTCAAATTTAAAAAATTACCTTTGCTCTTGCTTTTTCACTTTTTCAACCCTAGGTTGATTTCAGATATCTAGAAAGGGAAAAAGATGAAAAAATTTTTTACTTATTTAATAATCATACTGCTTGTTTTACTCACCAGTATTTATCTTTTGAGAGACACCTTTATAAAAATAATAATTGAAAACTTGATTCCTCCTATAACTGGAACAAGTGTCACTGTTTCAGATGTAAAAACCTCTCCTTTCAACGGAGAAGCTGAAGTTTCAAATTTCATCATCAAAAATCCACCTGATTTTACAACGCCCAATCTTTTGCAATTAGAAAAAATCACCATTAAAATTGATTTAACTTCTCTTTTAAAACCAAATATTGTTATCAACCAAATAAATGTCCAAAATGCTAAAATAACTTTTGAAATCAATCAGATGGGAAATAATATTTCAACCGTTCAAAAAAACATCAATGATTATTTAAATAAAAGTCAAAATTTATCAGAAACAAAAACTGCTCAACTTAACTCAAAGGGAAAAAGTGTAATTATTCAAGATTTAATTATAACGGGAACACAAATTGAAATATCGTCTCATCTCACGAAAAATCAAAAAGCGCTTACACTGCCTATTCCAACATTACATCTAACTGATATTGGAAAAGATAATCAACAAACTATTTCTGAGATTATTGCTCAAATCTTATCCGTTATTTCGAAACAAGCCATCCAGAGTTTAACCGAAAATGCTCCTGAAATCTTAAAACAAACCATTGGCAGTGTAAAAGAACAAATAAGTGGACTGAAGCAAAATCTAGACGAAACACAACAACAGTTTCAATCTCATATAAAGAAAACACAGAAAGAATTAAAAGAAAATCTAAAAAATACTTTTAAAAATATATTTGAATAAAAAGCATCTATCAAACACTCATAAAAAATAATAAAAAAGAATGTAAAAAAACATTTTCTTTTATTTTATTTCTTTCGTTTTGATTGACAAACAGCAGACAAAGTTTTACCTAATCCATAAGGATACAACTTAAAGTTGATAGAAAGGAAAAAAATATGAAAATTATTCTTGGTGAGAAATTTTTTGACCGCAGACAAAAACTCAAAGAAATAATTCTTTCATTCGATGCAAAAGCCGAAATTCTGGAATGTGAAGATTGGGATTGCACTTTACTGGATTTAATCAGATCAGATCAATCGGAATTGTTGTTTTTAGACTTAAATATTATGGGCGTCAGTTGGCTTCAGCGTATAAAAGATTTACTCGACTCAATCAGTCGAACAAAAATAATTCTCATGGGGGAAACAATTGACCCTTCTCTTTTAGTTCACGCATTTGAGGCGGGCATTATTGGATTTATTCCTTATTCTGATATGACCTCACCTAAAATGCACCATATTTTAGGTTTATTGATACATAAAGGTGTTTATTTACCAAGTTTAATTTTAGAAAAGAAAACTAGTTTACCGAATGAAACGCAAAAATATCGTCTCCCATCCGGAGATAATTTAACAAAAAGACAAATTCAAGTTCTTCAATATTTAATGCAAGGTCTTTCGAACAAACAAATAGCCGCTCAAATGGGCATTACAGAACCAACCGTAAAACTACACATTCATGGCTTGTTTCACAAACTCGGAGCCATCAATAGAACTCAGATTCTAATTAAAGCAAGAGAATTAGGCTTTATTTGACTTTTTTTTAACCTCTGCCTCTTTCTTTTCTGTCTCTTTTTGGAGTGCTTCAGAAGGAGTTAAAGAAATATCACCGACATTTGGAACACTTGCCCGAACAAAAGCAGGAGAGGCTGTTTTTTTAGAAGGTAATTTCTTACCCTTCAAAAGTAAGTTAATTTCCTCGCCCGTTAATGTCTCATGTTCAATCAAAGCTTCAGACAAAGTTTCCAATTCCTTTTTATACTTAACCAAAATACGTCTTGTCTCAGCATAAGCATCATCTATAATCTTTCGAATTTGGCGATCGACTTCTTCTGCGGTTTTATCTGAAATATTTTTATGACGTGTAATGCTATGACCTAAGAAAACCTCTCCCTCCGGCTCTTCATACGCCACCGGTCCCAAAGTTTCGCTCATTCCCCATTCCGTCACCATATGTCGAGCAATATTTGTTGCCACCTGAATATCATTAGAAGCTCCGGTAGAAACCTTATCCGCTCCGAAAGTTAATTCCTCAGCCAAACGACCACCGAATAAAATTGAAATTCTAGACTTTAAATAAGTATAAGACTGAGAATACTTATCCTTTTCCGGCAACTGCATTGTTAATCCCAAAGCTCGGCCTCGAGGAATAATCGTTACTTTATGAAGAGGATCTGATTCAGGTAAATGCAAAGAACAAATCGCATGCCCGGCTTCATGATAAGCTGTCATTTTTTTCTCTTTATCATCCATTACCATCGAACGACGTTCAGCACCCATCATAACCTTATCTTTTGCATCTTCCATATCTGCCATCGTCACTTTAAATTTATTACGACGAGCTGCCAATAAAGCTGCTTCGTTAATTAAGTTTGCTAAATCAGCTCCCGAGAAGCCAGGCGTTCCTCTTGCTATGACTCGAATATCGACATCAGGGGCTAATGGAACTTTACGAACATGAACAGCTAAAATTTCTTCACGACCGTTAACATCCGGATTTGGAACAACAACCTGACGATCAAAACGTCCCGGACGTAATAAAGCTGGATCTAAAACATCCGGCCTGTTTGTCGCAGCAATAAGAATGACGCCAGAATTTGTTTCAAAACCGTCCATCTCAACCAATAACTGATTTAATGTCTGTTCACGTTCATCATTACCGCCTCCTAAACCTGCACCTCTCTGACGTCCGACAGCATCTATCTCATCGACGAACAAAATACAAGGAGCCTCTTTTTTAGCCTGTTCAAACATATCACGAACACGAGACGCACCAACGCCGACAAACATTTCAACAAAATCAGAACCTGAAATTGTAAAGAACGGAACATTTGCTTCCCCAGCAATAGCACGAGCCAACAAAGTTTTTCCTGTTCCCGGAGGACCGACTAACAAAACACCTTTTGGAATTTTACCGCCTAACCTTTGAAATTTAGAAGGCTCTTTCAAAAAATCAACAACTTCTTGCAACTCTTGTTTAGCTTCATCAATTCCTGCAACATCTTTAAATGTCACCTTATCTTTTTGTCCTAAAAGTTTAGCACGAGACTTTCCAAAGCTCATGGCTTTACCGTTACTGGAAGCCATTTGTTTCATGAAGAAAATCCAAATACCGATAAACAATAACATGGGAAGCCATGACAATAAAGCAGAACCGAAAGAAAAATCATCACTCTCAGCCTTTAAAGCCGTCACTTTAATATCTTTCTCTCTTAACGCCGGAACCAAACCGGATTCTTCGGGAGCATAACTTGTAAAAGAACGACCATCTTTCAGTTTTCCTTGTAAAGCCTGTCCTTTTATAGTGACTTCTGACACATTATTTTCTTCAATTTGCTTATACAAATCAGAATAAGCTAAATCAACGACTTGAGCTGATTTGGGTTCAAAGAACATATTTGAAATGGTTAAAACAACCGCAAAAATAACTAACCACCAAATAAACGAAACTTTTTTTTCTTTTATTTTATTCTCTTTTTTCATCTTTTTGTTTCCTTAATTCTATCTTACCTTTAATATTAGCCTTTTTGCGTTTATAATCAAGATGTGGAACCCATAAAAGCCCTTTTTCATCAAAAAAAGCCGGAAAAGAAGCACGAACAGCTGCTGGAATTCCTTCCACTTTTAATACACTTTTAAGCGGACCCAACTGAACACGTTGTGACACAAGCACTTCATATCCTTCCCAATTCATTGGTCGGTTTGCTTCTACCGTAACGACCTCCATTTTAGAAACTTCTTTTGAAATGTAAAATCCTTTTTTTACCGGAACAATCTGACAACCTCCCAAAGTCATTTTCACAGGGAAATTAGGCAATATTTTTTCCAGTTGCTGAAGCTTGGGAGAATGCCCTTTAACCCAATTCATTAAAGAGCTCAATACGCGAATTTTCAGTTCATCCGGCAGAGAATTAAAAAAATCTAGGGGAACAAAAACATATCCGGCTTCAGATTTCGTCACATGATTGTTAATAAAATCGCTCGTCAATGTTTCAAGGCACACGCGAACTCTTTGTAGTCTTTGAATCGAGCCACATACTGCCTCAGCCGTTAGGCCCTCTTTTTCTAAAATAGGCTCTATCATTCGCAACCGAACACGTTCATAAAGAGATGACTCATTCATAGGGTCTTCTACCCATGATAATTTTTTTTCTTTCAAATAATGAATGCAATCCCGATGATGAATACTTAACATCGGCCGAACAAAAGCAATGCCTTGACGATACAAAACAGTCGGCATTGCACATAAACCATCTAAGCCACTCTGCCGAGCAAGGCGTAGAAAAAAAGTTTCCATTTGATCATCTGCATGATGAGCCAAAAGTAAAACAGGTATATGCTCTTGATGACACCAGTCTGTTAACAAAGCATATCTTGCTTCCCGTGCTTTTTCTTCAATCCTTGTCTTTGGTTTTTTCCCTATCCATGTCAAAATACAATGTTCTATTCCATTTTGACTTAACCATTCGTGAACAGTCTGAGCTTCTTTTTTCGACTCGGAACGAAGTCCATGATCAACTGTAACAGCTTTAAAAGGAATGTGATGTTGTTTTGCCCATGCTGCTGTTATATATGTCAGAGCAAGACTATCTGCTCCTCCGGAAACAGCAACAGCAACACTGGAAGGCCGAAGAGGTTGTAAAAACTGATTAAGCGCTTGATTTACTTTAAATAAAAACGTCATGAGCAAGATAACTTTTCCGCCTCATTTTGAGCACGCGATTTTAAAGTCTGAGATGCATTCGGAAACTCTTTTGATAGACTTTTAAAAGCAGTGCATGCTTCTTTTTCTTTTCCTAAACGAGACATAGACATTCCCAATTTAAGCAAATTATCTGGTCCTTTCGTACTCGTTTTATACTTTTTAAATCCTTCGGCAAACGTGACAGCCGCTGCCTCATATTGTCCACGAACATAATAAGTTTCACCCAACCAATATTGAGCATTCCCAGCCAAAGAATCTTCCGGATATTTTTCTAAAAAAGCTCTCAAAGCTTTTTCTGCACCTATATAATCTGTTTGTTTCAACAATTGATATGCTGACTCGTAAACTGTTGTGGGATTTTCCGTGATTGTTTTTTCTTTGACGCTTTCATCCTGAGAAGATTTTTTTTCTTCTTTAGACAAGCGCTGTTGTCCCTTTTCCAAATCAGTTAATCGTATATCCATATCAGCGTTCATTCGATCCATGCGTTCCGTTAACAATTTTTGTTGATGCTTTAACTCTTCAAACTGATTGGTTAAATCAGCTGCAATTTGCTCAACATCTGCCACTTTAGCATACAAATGCTGAACAGACCCCATTGGTGCTTGTGTTACAGAAGACGCATCTTGAACATCTTGTTTATAGATTTTCCGTTGTAAAAGCGTTAAATCACGTTCAATACGATCGACTCGATCTAAAATAGCCCTTTCATCTTGTACAAGCTCAGCTTGAGTTAAGCAAGGCCAGAATAATAAAGCAATTATAAAGATAAATCCTTTTTTGTGCATCATTTCCTCTATATATAAAAAAGTGCCTTGTCTATTTATACCGACAAAGCACTCTTTTTAAAAGTATTTTTTAAAATTTTAATTTACAATTGTCACCGCTCGACGATTTTTAGACCATGCAGCCTCTGTAGAACCAAAGACATCCGGTCTTTCTTTTCCATAAGAAATAACTCGAACACGACCGGCATCGATACCGTTTGCCACAAAATAATCTCGAACAGCATTCGCACGACGCTCGCCCAAAGCAAGATTATATTCGCGCGTTCCTCGTTCATCACAATGACCTTCAATAACAATCATTGCATTTGGATTTTGATGTAGCCACGCCAATTGCTCATTTAAAATTTCAAGCGCTGTTCCATTCAAAGAAGAGCTGTTAAATCCAAAATAAATAATAGGACTGACAGCATTCTTAAACTGCTCCGAATAACGGGTATCGCTTAAATTTGTGATATCGGCATCAGACCAAGCATTCATTCGCTCTGCAGAAGCTGTTGCATCTCCTGCTTTATCTGATGAAGCACATGCGCTTAGCACAGCACAAATCAAGACCGCAGCCAGGAACGTTTTTTTCATTACGCGCCCCTTACTTGTTTTCTGCAGGGAGTGTTTCAACTGCGGAAGAACGAGCTTTTGTTGTTGTTGATGCATCTTCACTGGAAGCGCAAGCTGTTAAAAGAGTACAACCAACTAATAAAGCAAATAAAATGTGTTTCATATTCTTTTCTCCTTCTATAAGATGACTACACTTAAAGTCTTAGCCTATTTTTCTTCCAAAGGCAAGACTTCTTTTTCATTATTTATCAAATTTGTTTCTACACTAGGAACAGTCTCAGACATAACATCTTCTTCTACAATTTCGACCTCTTCAATTTCAGTTGTGTCAACACCATCTGTAGATATATTCTCAGTTTCCGATAAGCCATCATCCAATATAACTTCTTCTTCTACATTTACCTCTAAGTTAAAGGAGGAAACTTGATTGGGGTTTCCGGTTTCAGGTAAATTTTTTAACTCATCTTCTGTCCCAGGTTCTATTGCTTTCAACTCTCCGGACAAAGCTGTTTTTACTTGTTCTTCTTGAGAGCTTTTTTCTTTAATTGTTTCTGTTTCAACAACGACTTTTTCTTGAATTAACATATCTTCTTCTGTCGCTGCCGTATTCATAACCACGATTTCGGCATTTTCTTTTTCTCGAACATCGACAACAGGATAAACCATGTTTGGATCAGTCATTTCCTCCACACCTGCCGCATGAGGAATAACCAAACTGGTTCCATCAGCCGTTTCGCTAAAAACAACTGTTTTCTTATTTTTTTGTTTTAAATAAGCTGTTTCTTCCACACATTCACGAAAAGCGGCATTTTGATAGAAATTTTCCGGATCACAGCCTATTGTTGTTTTATACTGGCAATGTTTTACCTGTGTTTCATTAAACTCAGGCGTTGAATAGCAACCTGCCAACAAAATTGGTAAAGCACAAAGCAATACTGATGTTTTTTTCATTGAAATACCCCTATTTCATCTATTGACGTCAAAATCTTTTAAGTAAGTTTACGCCGGTATTTCTTAATTTTTGTTTAAAAAAAATGTTTTTCTCACACTTAATGCAATAATGGAGACCAAGCAGGATCTGAAGCCTCGACAGGTGTTCGAATAAAACGTTCATTATGTCCTGTCATATCTATTGAATAAAGGCCGGTTTGTCCACGCTCACCATCTCGTGTATAAGGCAACTGTTTAAAATACATCAATACACGACCATTCGGTGCCCACGTAGGACCTTCGACCAAAAATCCTTGAGTAATTAAACGTTCTCCACTTCCATCAGGACGCATCACACCGATATAGAATGTTCCTCCTTGTATCTTTGTAAAAGCAATATAATCGCCACGCGGAGACCAAACAGGCGTGGCATAAGTTCCCTTTGTTCCAAAGCTGATGCGTTTAACATTTTTTCCGTCTCTATCCATAACATATAATTGTTGAGAACCACTTCTATCAGAATTAAATACTATCTGGCGACCATCTGGAGAAAAACTAGGACTTGTATCAATGGCCGGATGGTTTGTTAAACGTATTTTTCGCCCATCTTTCAGGCTGTAAAGATAAATTTCACTATTTCCATTTTGCGCCAAAGATAAAAGTAATTCATTGCTATCAGGAGAAAAACGCGGTGCAAAAGTCATCCCAGGGAAAGTTCCTAAATATGCTTCATTTCCACTTCCTAAATCCATTATATATATTTGAGGTTTTCCCCCTTTAAATGACATATATGCAATTTTTTGCATATTGGGAGAAAAACGAGGTGTTAAAACCATACTTTTTCCGTCCGTCAAATAACGATGATTAGCTCCATCTTGATCCATAACAGCTAATCGCTTCACACGTTTTTTAAGAGGCCCACTCTCAGCAACATACACAACTTGAGTATCGAAATATCCACTTTCCCCCGTTACACGCGAATAGACCATATCAGCTATCATATGTGCTAAACGACGCCAATCTTTGACTGGCAAAGTTAAAGCTTTTGCCTCCATTGATTGTCCAGCAAAAACGTCCCACAAACGAAAAGAAACTCTTAACCGTTGATCCGATGTTCGTTCAACTGTTCCGTATAATAAAGCTTGAGCATTTATCGCCTGCCAATCCTGGAAACGGGGAGTTTGATTAACCCCCTGCATTTTTTGAATATAGGCATCGGGATTAATAATACGAAATAAACCTGACTGTTCTAAATCCTGAACAATTACCTGACGAATATCCTCTCCATAAGATGTCCCTTCGAAATCAGCAACAGCGATGGGAATTGGATCAGAATGGGCTCCGGATATATCAATTTTTAGTTCGGCTTTTGCTGAAAAAGAAATCATTATTCCTAAAATAAAAACAATTAGTTTTTTCATTTTTCCCTCAATTTAAGAAACATTTCCTTCTAACGGATTAAATGTAAAAGTCATATCTTTCCAATGCTCATAACTGTCAGGATGCTTTGACGCAATGATTTGAAAAGGCGATTCTGATCCCAGTTTATCGCAAATATAAATAGCTCGTCTAGCACTTTCTGCTGCAGACCGAAAAGCCGGATCGGTCTGAAAACGTTTTTGATCCATAATTTTCACATCCCATACGTGACCACTTTTATCTACTGATACTTTAATTTCAATACGCATATCATGCATTCCTTCGGCACCGGGATCGATATTCCAATGCTTTTGAACCGTGCTACGAATAAAATCAATTTCTGAAATAGACAACTTTTGTGTTAAAGAACCTGAAACCCCTCCTTTAATCCCATTTTTCGTTCCTTCACGTGTCACCGTATCAACAATATCATCCAAACTGGGTTCCGGTATTTTTTGAGAAATTTTTTCTAC
>CASDQF010000067.1 GCA_949282845.1 uncultured Alphaproteobacteria bacterium
AGCCAAAACCTGCCATTAATACCATCATGGCTGATCCCCCATAAGAAACAAGAGGAAGCGGAACTCCCACAACAGGTAAAAGCCCCATTACCATGGCTGTATTAATAAAAACATATAAAGAAAAATTAACTGTCAGTCCCAAAGCTAATATTTTTCCAAAAAAATTACTGCTTTTTAGTGCCATTTGAAATCCATAAAATATTATAATCATATATAAAATTAAAAGAATACCTGCGCCAAACATACCAAATTCTTCTGATAAAACCGTAAAAATAAAATCTGTGTGTTTTTCCGGTATAAAATTTAAATGACTTTGTGTTCCCTCTAAAAAGCCTTTACCGAATACGCCTCCGGATCCCAAAGTAATCTTTGATTGCAAAATATGATACCCCGTTCCTAAAGGATCTCTTTCCGGATTTAAAAAAGTCAAAACACGTTCTTTTTGATAATCATGTAAAAACTGCCATCCTATCGGAATTGAAATTAACCCTAAGATAAATAATGCTGCAAATTTCCACCATTGAACACCAACCAAAAAGAAAATCGCTAATGTTACAAACATAAGCATAGAAGCTGTTCCCAAATCAGGTTGAATTAAAATCAACCCGACTGGAATACCCATTAATAAAGTTGGAATAATTAAATGTCCCCAACGCTCGACATCTTCTTCATCACTACCATGGAAATATCGTGCTAAAGCTAAAACCAATGTTATTTTCATTAGCTCTGAAGGCTGAAGAGTGATAAATCCTAAGTCAAGCCATCTCTGAGCGCCCATTCCGATCTCTCCTCGTATCTCCACGGCAACAAGCAACAATAATGAAAGGCCGTAAAGTACATAAGCGTATTTCATCCATATACGCAAATCTGTTAAAGCAATAAAGAAAAAAACACAACAACCCAAGCCGAAACGATAAACCTGTTTTATAGCCCATGGTTCCATATTACCGCCTGCAACGGAATATAAAAGTAAAATACCGATACAAACTACTAAACCAATTAAAACAAAATATGACCAACTTAAATTTAAAAGCCTATCTTTAAACGATAGCTCGTAATCCTTAAAATAACAATTTCGATCAAGAAAAAGACTCATTTTAATTTTTCCTTGTCTTCTTTATCCAATTCTAACGCTCGTTGCATAATCATTGCAGCTATCGGAGCAGAAATAGAACCACCTCCACCACCATGTTCTACTGCTACACTTATAGCATATCTTGGTTTATTCAAAGGAGCGTATGCAACAAAAAAAGCATGATCTCGATCTTTCCATGCTAATTCATGTTGCTTTTTCAATCCCTCTTCCCGCTCGGCCAAAGAAATACGTCGAATTTGGGTACTCGCCGTTTTACCTGCCATTTTCTGACCATCAACATTGATACGAGCATGATACGCTGTTCCTCCGGGCTTGTTCACAACTGCCGTTAAGCCTTCTCGAATAATCCGCAAATGATTAGATGAAATTTTTAATTTTTTCGGCTCTCTTAGCGCATTCATCGATAATGCCGGCGTCAACTTCTTACCGCCGTTAGCAACATGAGCCATCATTAAAGCCATTTGTAATGGTGTCGCCAACAAAAAGCCTTGTCCTATCCCCAAATTCATTGTATCTCCTAATCGCCATGCATCACCAAATTTTCCCTCTTTCCACGCTCTGGAAGGAAGCAAGCCCTCTTTTTCTCCAAACAAATCAATACCTGTCTTAGCTCCAAAACCAAGCCTTTCCGCCACTTCAATAATTTTATCAACCCCCGTTTGACGAGCAACTTCATAAAAATAAATATCACAAGAATGTTGAAGTGCTTGTTTTAAATTCAATGGACCATGACCTGCTCTTTTCCAACAATGGAACGGATGATCACCAACAAATAAACGACCTTCACAATCAATTTGGGTCCGCTCATTAATAACACCCGCCTCCAATCCAGCTAATGCAACAACTATTTTAAAAACAGAACCGGGAGAATACAATCCTGAAATAGCTTTATTTAACAGAGGATGACGATCACTCGTATTTAACTTAGACCATGTTTTAGAATCAACCGGATAATTAAAAATATTCGGATCAAAAGACGGCGTTGAAACCATCATTTTTACTTCCCCTGTCTGAACATCCATTAAAACAGCTGAGCCTGATTCATTTTTCAACGCCTCATACCCTATTTTTTGAAGACGTGAATCTAAAGCTAATACCAAATCATCTCCTGAAACAGGATCTGTCTTTTCCAGCTCTCGAACTTCTCGCCCGACAGCGTTAATTTCCATCTTTTTATTACCTGTCTTTCCATAAAGAACTTCTTGATAGCTCTGTTCTATTCCTGTACGACCGATTCGAACATCCGGCATTTTTGATAAAAGATTTTCTTGTTCTAAATCTTGTTCTGTAACAAAAGAAACATAACCTATGGGATGGGCTGCATATTCTTTTTGAGGATAAACCCGCATTAAACCATCTTCTATGGAAACTCCCGCAAGATCCGGAATATTCAGCTGTATTGCAGACATTTCGTCAAAAGTTAAATCATCTTTAATACGAACTGGAACAAAAGACTTTTTTCTCCTAATTTCCTTTAAAATGCGTTCATATTCTTCTTCCTGAAGAGGTACTAACTTTCCAAAATTTTGTAAAGTCTTCCGCAACTTTCCACCTGTTTCCTCAGCCACAATAACTGCTCTAAAAATCTTACGATTAACTGCAAATGGCAGCCCGTTTCTATCTAAAATAGCTCCTCGAGGAGGTGGTAATAACTTTAAGCTAATTCTATTTTTATCCGCCAAAGTTTGATATTTATCCGCTTCTAAAACTTGTAAATAAAACATACGTCCAAACAAAACAAAAGCCAGAGCTAGTTGCGCACCCCCCATAACAAAAGTTCGACGTGTTATCTTTTTTATGCCATCTGCTTGCCAAGTCATTCATCCACCTCCAAAAAACGATGATACAAACAAGCACATCCTCCGGCAATTAACGGAAATAATCCAATCATTAAAAATGTTTGTCCTAACATAGACCAAAAACTTAAAAAATGTAAAAACAACAGCGATGCCAATAACCACTCCAATATAAAAAGAGGAATAACAAAAACACTAAAAGCACCCCATAAAAAAGAAAATGAGCGGTTTGTTAAAAAACGACGTTGATTCTTAATAATTAAATAAAACAATAAAAAACTAAATGTATATAATCCTAATGGCGTTTGATAAAATAAATCAGCACACAAACCTAATATAAAAACAACAATCGGAGGCTGCAAATCTGGTCGAAAAATAACCCAATAAAATAAACTAATAAAAACCAAAGAAACATGTAATTGTGTCAAAAAAACAATTCTAATCGGAAATAAACCTATTATCAGAAGAAAAAAAGAAAACAAAAAAGGAATTCCGTTTTTTAAAAAGCGAAGTAAGGAGGCCTTATATCCCAATCGTATCATTGCTTTTCTTCCTCACACGGTTCTGTTTCAAGCAAACCTGTTAATCTGTAATCCACCAACTGAACAAAACTGGTATCCTCTCTTGAAACGAATGGTAAAACTTCTATTTCTTCTTCACTCACCTTAGAAACAGAACCAATAGGCAAATCAGGCGGGAAAACACCTGCATGACCAGAAGTTGTAATATAGTCTCCTATTTTAACTTCTGCCCCTTCAGGTAAAGAAGTTAAATGTAATATTTGTGTATTATTGCCCTGGACGATACCAAGCAAACGTTTCTCTCCGACAAAAACAGGAACACGAGAAGCAAAATCTGTCAATAATAACAAACGACTTACCGAATGACCAACATCTACAATACGCCCTATCACACCTTCATTATAAAGTGCGATGAAACCTTTTTTTATTCCATCTTTTTCTCCGGCGCGAACCAAAACAGAACGAGAAAATGAGCCTCCGTTATCAGCCGCGATATAAGCGGTCCAACGACGAACTCCCGCAGGTTCTACGAAATGAAGCTCTTTTTTTAAACGTTCATTTTCCTGCTTTAATTTTTGAGACCTATTTACCCAATATAAAAGTTTTTCATTATCTTGTTTTAAACGAATATTTTCTTCATGAAGATTTCCCAACTCTGATAAATAAGAAACTGCATATCCCAAGCCTTCAAAAGGTTTATATAAAATAGATACAACAGATGATGTCACATTCCCAATGCTTATTCGTATTTGTTGAATAACAGGATGATGAGACACCCCCAACAAAATCAACATTGCGGCCACAAAAAGATAGAAATAGACAGCATATCTACGATAGAGCCCTTTGAAAACACGGATTCGTCCCAGCTTATTTTTCAAGGGTCTCTCCTATATGCCATTAATACATGCTGGTTAAAATGTTTTCAAACTTATTTGCTTCTTCCAAAGCACGCCCGGTCCCCATTGCAACACAAGTTAAAGGATCTTCTGCTACCGTTACCGGCAATCCAGTTGCTTGACGCAAAACTTGGTCTAAATTTTTCAACAATGCACCGCCACCGGTTAGAACAATTCCTCTGTCAACAATATCTGCAGCCAACTCCGGTGCCGTATGCTCAAGTGCTACTTTTACAGCCTCGACAATCTGGCTGACAGGGTCTGCCAAACTCTCGGCAATTTGTCGCTCTGTCACAATAATTTCTTTAGGAACGCCATTCATCAAATCACGCCCTTTAATATCAATTTTTGCACCTTCGCCATCTTCGGGAATAGAAGCAGAACCAATAGCTTTCTTAATTCGCTCAGCTGATGCTTCACCAACCAAAAGATTATGATTACGACGAATATAAGAGATAATTGCTTCATCAATTTTATCCCCTCCGACACGAACGGAGCGAGAATAAACAATACCGCCTAATGACATAACGGCAACTTCCGTTGTTCCTCCTCCGATATCAACAACCATACTTCCTGAGGGCTCATTCACAGGAAGACCGGCGCCTATCGCTGCTGCCATGGGCTCCTCAATCAACAAAACCTTTCTGGCCCGAGCATTTTCAGCCGCATCTTGAATGGCTCGCCGTTCAACTGCTGTTGCTCCACTCGGAACGCAAATAACTATCATAGGTCGTGTCAATGTATTACGACCGACTGCTTTATAAATAAAGCGTTTAATCATTTCTTCCGAAACATTAAAGTCTGCTATCACACCGTCACGCAAAGGACGAATCGCCTGAATTTGTCCAGGTGTTCTTCCTAACATTTGCTTGGCTTCATCCCCTACGGCAATAACATGTTTTTTCCCTTTGTTTTCTGCAATAGCCACAACAGAAGGCTCATTTAAAACAATTCCTCGACCACGGACATAAACAACAGTATTGGCCGTTCCCAAATCAATCGCCATATCTGAGGAAAAAAAGTTCATCAGCTTTGACAAAGAGTGTGATAATTTCATTTTTATTTTCTCCATTGATTATGCTTTATTTTTTCTTATTCTTACACTAATTCATTTAGAATGACAATAAAAATACGATTTTTTTTAATTTTTTTTTCATCTGCCTCTTTCTTTTTAAAAAAACGAATGCTAAAATGTTTAAAAACAAGCAAAGGAGAAAAAAATGACTTCTTCCAAAATCAAAAAAGAAACAATGCCTGTAATTGAAAAATCTAAAGATTTACCTTCACAAGCTGTCTCTCATAAAACAGCAAAAACTGGTCTACTTTTCCTTATTTTTGCGGCGTTTTTAGCTGTATGGTTATTTTTCGCTTTAGATAAAAAACCTCAAAAGCCCATTGTTCCTTCTCCTAAAAAAACAGAACAAGTTCTAAAAACAATAGAACCATCTGTTTCCATAAAAACAGTACTTCCGCACTCTGCTGAGGTAAAGGCTAATCAACCAGAAGAAAAGACACTTCAACAAACTCCTTTAAAAGACATGGAAAGACAAAAAAATCAAGCTTATATTGACTCTCTTCAAACAGAGATTAAGGTATTAAAAAATCAACTTGAAAACTTGTCACACCAAAATATCGAAGAAAAAAAATATGCTGATAGCTTATTGGCTCTCTATGATGCCATTCAAAAAGGACGACCTTTCAAAAAAGAAATAGCCCGCGTTTTAAAAATCAATCCAACAGATACTCTTGCTTTATCAGTTCAAGAAAAAACCAATGTTTGGGCTGCAACAGGTATTCCAACACTCACGGAATTACAGATTATTTTCCAAAAAGAAAGCCAAAATGCTGAACAATCTTTTTATATTCACCCTCAAATGAACTGGCAAGATGAAGTCATTGCTTTTTTTAAATCAGCTATTCATGTCCGCCCCATCCAAATTAAACAAAAAAATTTAAAAGGAGTCTATATCTTATATGCAATAGAAGATGCCCTTAATTCAGGACATTTGGATAAAGCTGTTTCTCTTTTAAATAAATTATCTGCTTCAGAAAAAATGCTATTAAGTACATTTATTAAACAAGCAGAAATGCGCCTACAAATTAACACCTTGCTTCAACAATACATCAGTCATTCAGGAGAATAAAACATGGCTCGCATCCTTCATTTTCTAATTTACGTTCTTATTTTAGGTGTCTTAACTCTTTGGTTGATGGATAATCCGGGGACAATTTGTTTAACTTGGCTCGGTTATGAAATCGAAACCAGTGTTGCTTTTACAATAGCTTTATTCCTTTACTTGTTTATAGCCATATACATCTTGCGCTTGCCGGTTAAATTTATCCGATGGGTTAAAAAATCTTTTGATGTTCAAAAAGAAAAAAACAAAGAAAACATGTTGGTTCAAATTTTAAACGCAATTGCCGGCGGTGATGAAATACTTTGTCAAAAGTTAGCTGTAAAACTGGATAAAGCTTTTGATGGGAAGACACCAACTCCTTTATTATTAAAAGCGCTTCTTAATCCAACACCAGAAATTTATCGTAAACTGGCGCTTAACCCTACGACTGAGCTTGCCGGTTGGAGAGGCTTAATTGCCGAAAATCAAAAACAAGGAGACTTAATTGCCGCTTTAGATTTAGCACAACAGGCTTTTAAAAAATATAAAAATATTCCTTGGGTCGTCTTAAGCACTTTAGAACTGCAAGTTTTAAATGATCACTGGAAAGAAGCTCTTGAAACTTTAGATGTCGTTCGTAAATTAAAATTAGAAGATGAGCATCTCTATAAAACACAAAAAGCAACATTGCTCATTAAAACAGGTAATACATTAGAAGCTTTTAAAACAGCTCCTTGGCTGCCTGAAGCAGCATTAAAAGCTGCTCAAGATTATCCTAAAAAAGCAGAAGCCATTCTAATGAAGGCTTGGGAAAATCAACCTGATTGGAACATTTATAAAGCTTATATTCATCTCTTTTCAAAAGAAAATACTTTAGCTCAATACAAAAGAGTTGAAAAATTAGTCTCTCTCCATAAAACGAATCGTATTAATCACCTAGCTTTAGCAGATGCTGCTCTTCAAGCAAAATTATGGGGACAAGCTCGAAAAGAACTAGAAACTTACATTGCCAGCTATAGCTTAACAATGCAAGTCGCAACAATGATGGCTTTTTTGGAACAAGAAGAAAATCATGATCAAAAAGAAGCTCAAAAATGGGTTGACCAAATGAAAAATTTAGAACCGACTGTCAACTACTTCTGTACTCGTTGTGGTCATGAAACAGATTTATGGTCTCCGACTTGTCCTGTCTGTAATGGCTTTGCATCATTAGAAAGCCTATAAAATGCGCATAGCTCTTTATCAACCTGATATTCCTCAAAATACAGGAACGATTATTCGAATGGCTGTTTGTTTTGGCTTACCTGTTGATATCATCGAACCCTGTGGTTTTATTTGGAATGATAAACAATTAAAACGAGCTGGGATGGATTATTTAGATAAAGCAGACATAACCAGGTATTTAGCTTGGGAAACTTACATAAAAGAACATACTCCGGGACGTTTAATTCTCATGACAACACATGCAAGTATGCCTTTTACACAATTTCAGTTTAAAGAAGATGATATCCTATTATTTGGTCGAGAAAGTTGTGGTGTTCCACAAGATGTTCATCAAGCGGTAGATGGACGCATTCGCATCCCCATGCGTCCCGATGAACGTTCATTAAATCTTGCTGTTTCCTGTGCGATAGCAACATCTGAAGCGATGAGACAAATCGGGTTATATAAAAATCTATCATAAAGTAATCGACTTAATTTTTTCTACCATTGCAAAAAAACCATTCCGCCGTGTCGGTGATAGATTCATATCCAAACCTAATTTTTTAAAAATCTCCTCAATATTCACATGCTGAATTTCCTGTATCGTTTTTCCTGAATAGGCTGCCAATATAATTGCTATCAATCCTTTAACAATCAAAGCGTCACTATCGGCCATAAAATGATAAACATTACCTTCTTTTGAAAAACTAAGCCAAACCTGGCTCATACAACCATCCACTTTATTAGCATCAACTTTTAAAGCATCAGGGAAAGGCGATAGCCCTTCCCCCAGCTCAATTAAATATCGATACTTATCTTCCCAATCATCAAGGTAGGAAAAATTTTCAATAATTTCTTCTATTGTCATTTTCTTCTACGGAATGAGAGGAGTTTTTTGTGTCGGCTCTTCTGTTTTTTCTTGTATTTCTGCGTCAAAATTCACTTCTTGACCATCAATATACCATACACCATTTTTGAATTCGACAGCAAGCTGAACTGCTGGTTTTCCTGCTTCATCCTTAACTTCTTTAGCCTTTGCCACATAAGGTCTTAAGAATTCCAAGAAGCCGGCACCATCATCACAAGCGGCTGTTGCTTTAGCAGAAGCTTCTCTGACCTCAGGATCACCTTCATTACCGGATTTCTGGATCAATAGGCGAGACCATGCTTCAGTTGCTGCTTGACAAGCTTGCTTATCTATTGCTTTCGGAGCTGGAGACAAGGCATCAAAATTGGTAATTGTTAAAGTCCCATTAAATGCTTCTGTTTGAGGATAAACAGCGCCACGAAGAGCAACTGCATAATCCTTTGATCGTAAGCTTAAATTATTCAAAAAGAAGCTTGTTTTAGCCATCACCTCATTTGTTTTGGTTTGAACTTCGTTTTCAAGAACTTTTAACGCCTCAGGACGCGTAAACGGGACAGAACGAGCTTCATTTAAATGATTTTGAGTTTCTCCTAAACTTTTTAAATCTGCATAAGTAAAGCCTTTTAAATTCATATCAAAATTCAAAGAAGTTGGAAGCTTAGAAGCAAGCTCTGTATCAGGAGAAACAACGCCGATATTTGAGGCACTCCAATCAATATTCATATCGACAATTTTTGTCGACATGTCTTGTTTAAATGTGATGTCAAAAGCAGAATCTAACCCGACTTCTTGAACCGGAAGGAAGAAAGACTTTGCTTTTAAATTTTTCATTTGAATTCCGAATTTCATTTCCGGAGCATTTAAAACCTGGTCTAAATCCGTATTTCCTAAGCTCGTTTGAGGAATAGAAACTTGCGTCTTCAACTGATTGACTGTTAACTGTAAAAAAGGATGATTGATTAAAATATCTTTTAAAGTAATATCTCCTTCTGCTTTAACTGTATTTTCACCCAAAGAGTCCAGTGTATCCTGAACTAAGAAAGAACCGACACGAATGATTTCGCTCGTATCAGGACCTTCTTGAACAACAAAGTTTTTACCTTGAGCTACCTGACTTGTAATCAATTTCAATGCCGGAACTATTTTTCCTTCATATGTAAAACTTTCCAATTTAACATTCTGAGAATCCAACATTTGTTTTAAAACAGGACTATAACTTTCTAAGCTGTTTAAAGCAAATTTATATTGATCTGTGTTTTTAAAAGAAGCATCTTTTGATAAAACAAAAACATAAGCAGGAACTTTGACGTTATTGTCTGTTTTCAGTGTCCCTTCTGGAATATTAATAACATAGCCTGCCGATGTTGTTTTAATAGAAACCGGATCTGCATAAATCACCTCACTTGGAAGGACTTTTTCTTTTATCAAATCTAAAACCGCCTGCTCTGCTTCTGTTTGCGCGAAGGCTGGAACAATCGCTGCTGAGCACATCAAAAATGCATACAGTGTCTTTTTCATTTTTTATCCTTTCTTTTATAAATCTTCTGCTAAAATAGACATATTAAAATCATAAGATGTTTCACCTTCATCCACATCTTTATAAACAACACCGATAAACTGCCCATTAATAGAAACCTCGGCAGGAGCATCTTTTCCTGTTCCTTCTTTTAAAGTTATACCCGGGTTTTTAAAAAGTTTTTGGAAATATTGTTCAACGGCTGTCATTTCTGTTTTTGTAAACATCAGTTCCCCCTTTTATTCAAACTTTTTGTTATCATAGAACAAAAAACACTTTTTCAAAAGTTTTTTTTAACATATATTGAAAAAATGATAAAAAAAGAAATTTCCATAGCACCCATGTTAGATTGGACGGATAATTTTTTCCGTTCTTTTATTCGTTTAATTTTCCATCATGCTTTTCTTTATACCGAGATGATTGCAGAACAAGCTTTATGGCATGGAGATTATAATCACTTGTTAACTTTTGATTCTTGTCAACATCCGATAGCATTACAATTAGGCGGATCAACTCCTCAAATAATGGCTCATTGTGCCAAACTTGGAGAAGATTTCGGATATGATGAAATCAATATCAATGCCGGTTGTCCTTCCGAACGTGTGCAAGCCGGTTCTTTTGGAGCTTGTCTCATGGCAAAACCTGAGCTTGTCGCTCGCTGTATCGAAAAAATGACACAAGCGACAAAATTACCTGTATCCGTTAAAACTCGAATTGCATTAGAAGGAACAAAAAACGCATATAAAGACTTAACACAATTTATCCAAACAACATCTCAAGCCGGATGTCAAAAATTTATTATCCACGCCAGAAATGCTCGACTAAAAGGATTAACCCCTAAAGAAAATCGAGAAAAAATACCTTTGAATTATGAGCTTGTCTACCGTTTAAAAGAAGATTTTCCTCACCTTTTTATTGAAATAAACGGCAATATTACTTCTTTAGAAAGTATCAAACAACACCTCGAACAAGTTGATGGCGTTATGATTGGTAGAAGAGCCTATGCTGAACCTTATTTCCTGGCAAACGCCGATTATTTGTTTTATAATGACTCTCACCCTGTTTTAACGAGAAAAGAAATTATTGCTCAGATACTTCCTTTATTACAAAAAGAAATAGAAAAAGGGCGAAAACCGCTCTCCATGCTACGTCATATAATGGGGCTCTATTGGGGAACACCTCTCTCGAAAAAATTTAAACAAATCATTATGAGGAATGATTTAAAAATGCTTTACTCTTTCTTAGAAGAAGAGGATTATTCTAAAATACAATAAATTGGAACATGATCTGAAGGCTTTTCTAAGGCTCGATATTCTTTCAAAACCCCGGCATCTGATAAATTTTCCTTCATACTTGGAGCCAAATATAACGCATCAAGCAATATACCATGATTTCGTGACCATGCTCCTCCTTGAAAATCCCAAAAAGTATATAAACCACTTTCCGAATGGAATTGACGAACGGCATTAACAACACCGGTTTTGTGTAAATCAGAAAGTTTTTCTCGAACAGATGGAACCATTAACGCATTCCCCTCAAATAGGGCTGGATTATAAACATCTCCGTCTTGAAAAATGACATTAAAATCTCCACCTAAAATAAACTTATCATTTTGTAAAACCTTCTGAGCAATATATTCATTTAACGCTTTCATCCAAGATAATTTATAGGTTAATCGGCTGTTATCTTCCGGATCTCTTTCCGGTGGTTGCCCATTCGGAACATAGACTGATATCAGCGAGATTCCGTTTGATAATGTTGCTTCTACGAATCTTGCTTGATCTTCAAAACCGTCCAAATGGAATTTTCCTTCTGACAAAGGCTCTTTAGACAGTATTGCCACACCATTCCAAGATTTTTGACCGGATAAAATTGTATGATAACCTTGCTTTTCTATTTCCTCAAAAGGATATTGATGTGCTTCCAGTTTCATTTCCTGTAACAGCAAAACGTCTGGTCTTTCTCTTTCCATCAACTGTTTTATCAAAGGCAATCGAGCGCGAAACGACGCAACATTCCAAGAAATTATTTTTTGCATGACTTTTTTCCGTTTTTTCGTTATAGTTCATCTTATGAAATATTATAAAATAATTTTATGTTCTGTCATTCTTTTTTTGAGCATGCCAATAACTCTTGCGTTTGCTCAATGTTCGGCTTATCAAAAAACACCAACTGTTCAAGTTAATTTTAATTATGGTAAAGTTTATTATGACAATACAAAATCCAGCAATCAATTTCCCGCTTTACCTTATAATACAACAATGGGCTTAACATCCGCACAACTTGTTAACCAAGTCAGTGCAACTTCTTTTAATATTCCTCAGAGAAACGGAACTGTTTGTATTGGATTAGATTCCATTACCGTCAATATCGGTTATCCCAAAATAGATGTTTATATTGATAAAAAATATCGGCCTGGCTCCTGTAATTATAAAGTCATCAAAGAGCATGAAAACTACCATGTTCGCGTTCAACAAGAAGGATTAAAATTCTTTTCCGGCAAAATTAAACAAGCTTATCAAATCGCAGCCAAAAAAGTAAAAGTCAAAGCAGCACGTCCTGGAAATGCTCAACAAATACTAAATCAGATGGTTAATCAAATTAGAAATGAAGTTGAACCTTTACTCTCTTATGTTGAAAAACGAATGGTCGAAGAAAACTTGGCAATTGATACACAAAGTTCTTATCAAAAAGAAACAGCTAAATGTCCAAAATGGTGAAAATGAATATGCCGAACATTGAAAAAGTTTTAAATGAATTATATCAAAAAGATAATTTTCGTATAATTGACACGCCCTGTAGTCGAAATAAAGAAACTCCTAAAAGAGCTGTTATTTATTTTTCGACAAATGATATCTTTAAAGAGGGAGATTGGAATGATTTAAATCATAAAATTATCCAAAATGATAGATATGAATTTCATCGTAATATGCTCAAAAATGTTGACCGACATATTTTTGTTCGTGATTTACTTCATTTGTGGTATTTAAAAGGCATCAATACACAAATTAATTCTATTCCAAAGCTTGCTAAATTCCTAAAAGAACAAACAAAAGGATATGAAGTAACAACAATCGGACTTTCTGTCGGCGGATTTATTGCCATGTTAATAGGAAGTTTGATAAATGCAAAAATGGTTATTTGTTTCTCTGGCATCTTTGATTGCTGGGCCTATACACGTAAGTGCAATGCTAAACATAAAAGCTTACCTTTCTTAAAACAACATCCTTATCGACAAACAGAAAAAATTATTCGAGAAAGTAATGTCCCGATTTATTATTTTGCAGCAATACAATGCAAAAATGACGCAGATGATTTAGCAAAAGCAGAAGCATCTCCAAACATACGAGTCTTCCATATGAATAACGCGACACATCACATGCCTATCGATATTTGTTGTTTAACCAATGTTTTAAACTTAGAAATGGAAGATTTTGAAAAGCTCTACAAAAAAACAAAAGGAAAAAAATTAACCAAAGCTAAAATCGGTCGTTATTTTTTTGGATTGTCTTATTATCTAAAAACACCACTCAAGCGTTTTGCTATTCGCTTCGTTCCTATTAAAAGCTGGCGTAAAAAACTACGCAAAAAATATTTATTTAAATAAAATATACTTGCTTAACGAATTCTTCTTCTAAATATTAAAACTTAGAACCAATCATCATCCTCATCATCATCTTCACCGAGCTTTTCTACCATTTTACAAAAAGCTTCATCATAACAGATGACTCTCTCAGAATCATTCAACACAACTATACCCACTTTTTTATTAGCATCTAAAAATTCAACCCCAGTGGATGTTGGCCGAATATAAAATGCAACCGCCCCCGTAGCCGGATCGTAAACAGTCGAAAAAAATTCATCATTTGTTTCAGATACAATTTTTCCATCATTTGTTTTATTTGTCCACCATGATTGATTAGAAAAATTCACTTCCGTATAACCTTTTGGATTGTATGAACGCATTACCTGAGCACCAGCTGTTCCGGCGATAAACAGAAATATTGCTGTTAAAAGTATTTTTTTATTCATTTTTTTCCCTTTCATTAAAGTCAATAGCATCACCTATTAACGGCTCATTCTATAGGACTCTTTAAATTAAAGTAAGTCCTCCGCTTTGCTCTTAAGATTGATGTCCTAAAAGTCAATTTAAAAATTAAACAAAAATAGGAAAAATGGTGCCGGTTAGGAGACTCGAACACCCGACCCACGCATTACGAATGCGTTGCTCTACCAACTGAGCTAAACCGGCACACCCAAGAAAATCTCAGACGTCTGACTTTATATCTCAATTTATATCTAAATGCAACACTTTTTTCTTACTTATGCGTCAATGTATTTAAAACACCATGCAAAGTTCGAACTTCTTGTTTTGTTAAGCAAGCCTTAATAAAAATATTATTTAAATTCCGCCTCATTCGAGGTTTCTTAAGAGGCCATCTATAGTATCCATATTCATTTAAAACTTGATCAAACCGTTCAAACAACTGTATGAGTTCTTCTTTTGACGCTTGTAAAGGCTGTAATTGCTCTATTTCAATAATGGGCTTTCTTGATGCTTTAAGCCATTCATAACCAATCAAAAGAACTGCTTGAGATAAATTCAATGAAGTATGAGCCGGATTTAAAGGAATTGTCAACAAATTATCGGCTAAAGCAAGCTCATCATTCAAAAGGCCTGTTCGCTCACAACCAAAAAGAATACCTACTTTTTCTCCATTTCCGATTTGTTGCGCTAAAAAAGGCATGGTTTCTTCCGCTGTTAAAACCTTCTTTTCCATATCTCGAGCACGAGCTGTCGTAGCAACCAAAAAAGTTAAGTCAGAAACTGCTTCAGAAAGTGTTTCAAAAACACGCGCTTGATGTAAAATTACATCAGCTCCAGATGAGGCAGATAAAGCTTTTTCATCCGTGGGGCTTTCTCTTGGAGCAACCAGTCTCAATTCAAAAATACCACAATTCATCATTGCTCGTGCAGCCATTCCTATGTTTTCAGCCATCTGAGGACGAACCAAAATAAAGCAAGGGGCATGAAGCCCCTTGTCTAAAAAAATCTCTCCTTTTTTATTTTGCTTGAGATGTTGATTTAACGGGGACAACTTCTCCTCCCAATATCGTATCATCTTGTAAAAGTTCCTCACCTTCCAATTCCTCAGCATTATCTGCCTCAAGTTGCTTTTCAAAAATTTCTTGATACTCCTCAACAGTAAAACCGGTCAAACTTTTAAATTGTCCCTTTAACCGTTCCAACATTTCTTGCTTTTCTTCCGCGGTCAACTCCTCCGCATTTTGATATTCTAACCGCGAAGCAAGCATTAACATAGCCGTTTCAGGCTTTTCATTTATCAACTGATTTAAAGTTGCGTCATCTATTTTTACATCCTTAAATTTAACAGGTGTTTGTCGATTCATCTTCCTTTTTACTTGCTCACGTTGAGCTGTATTTTGCTCTGGAATACCTTTCAGAGCTTTTGCTTGAGAACGTTCAATCGCTTTATTCACACTTTGCATCTGAGCATAAAAATATTTAACTTGCTGAGGATTTTTAAAAATGCGAGCTGATTTAATACGCTCCGCCGTCAAAGCAACTGTTGAATCTGGAGCAAATTTTACTTTTGGTTCCTGTTCTTTAGTTTCTGAAGCGGATACTTGTTGAATCGTTCCAGCCATTCCCATTCGATTATCCAGCCCTGTTTGAGCAAAAGCCGGAAAAACGACGGTTGAAATGATTAAAACCAAAAGTCTTTTCTTCATTTTTCCTCCTATTTTCCTTCAATCACATTAAAAGATGTATTGACAAAGTTTTCAAGCGATAAGCCCGTTTTCTCCTCAATAATCTTTTTAAAATTATTAGCTATACCTGTCACAGGATCTTTTTCCAGAGATGAAGAACTTAACTCTTGCAAAGCCGCCATATATTTTTCTTTATACCATCCCGGTGCCTGCTTAATATAATCATCATACTCCGCTGGAATTTGATAACCAACCTTACGCAAATGATTAGTCATCAAAAGAATATTAGAAGTATTGACTTCCGGAGCAATCATTTCTTGTCCATATGCTTCTCCCCAGGTTGTCGCCTCCCCGGTAAATTGCGTTCTATCTATCTTGTAGTGATCTCTTTCTCCTGGAGAATCACCTATACCCTGACGAACACGAACAGCCTCACTCTCTCTGGTCGTAACAATTGAATTATTCAATCTATCCTGAACGGGAGAACGTGTTGTCCAGGGATTTGATGGTAACTGAGCCATAACAGGAACAGAAAATAAAGAAAGCAAAAAAATAATGATGTATTTCATATTTCTTATCCTTTGTTAAACAATACCTTACTTAGTATAACACTTTTTTTATCGCAAAAAAACTTTATTTTGCTTTTTTCTTTAAATAGAGAAAATATATAAAGCCCAACGGTAACATCATCAAATAAATCAAACCAACAACACTTGCAAAAATCCAAAAGTTCTTTAGCATCATTGTCACAAAAAGAGCGATAACGGCTAACATGCAAACTACTGCCAATTGTCGATAAAATGGGTTTAATTGAGGTAAATGGAGTTTCTTAAAAGACGGTGTCGGAATACGACTTGCCATCAGAATAGCACTGACAAGCATAAAAATACTAACTAAATCGGAGTTTCGAAATATAGAATCATTTGTCCACAAGAAAAAAACCAACGGCATCAAAGCAACATAAGCACCTCCCGGAGCGGGCAAACCAACAAAAAAATGTTTCCAATATTCCGGTTGAGGTTCTTCTTCCAGCATCGTATTAAAGCGAGCCAAACGCATAGCACAACACATAGCCAAAAATAAAACAATCACCCAAGGCACACCAACGGCCAAAGGATCTTTACTGCCGACAACAATCGCTTGAGCTCGAATAACCGGATCCATTGTCCACTGATACATTAAAAAACCCGGAGCAACGCCGAAAGATACTAAATCCGATAGAGAATCTAATTCTGCTCCAAATTTAGAAGAAGTATTAAGATATCGTGCAACACGCCCGTCCAATGCATCAAAAATCGCAGCCAGAGCAATACAAACAACAGCGAAAGACCAATTTCCCCAGAAAGCAAATTGCATAGATGACACACCGCATGCAAGCGCTAACATTGTCACCATATTGGGGAAAAGCGGACGAATATCCCGTTCTTCTGTTTTTTGAATCTTTTTAATCATCTTTCTTCTCCTTTTATTGCCGTCTGTTCGCCCTCTAAACTACCCAAAATAGTTTCACCAGCTATAGCTGTTTGTCCTAACGCTACCCGAGGCTCTACACCTTTTGGTAAAAAAACATCTAATCGACTACCAAAACGAATAAGACCAAAAACTTGCCCAGCTTTTAATTCATCATCCACTTTAACAAATGAAACTATTCGCCGAGCAACAAGTCCTGCTATTTGAACAAAACCGACTTTTTTCCCTGAAGGAGTCATTATACTGTATTCTTCTCGTTCATTATCTTCGCTATCTTTTTCAGCGACACTCACAAACTTTCCTGGCCGATAGTGAATTTGCGTAATTTTCCCAGTTACTGGCGCCCGATTAACATGAACATTAAAAACACTCATAAAAATGCTAATTCGCGTAAGGGGCTCATTTCCCATATCTATTTCTGGAGGAGGAACAACTTCCATAATGTTACTGACAATACCGTCGGCCGGGGCAATAATTAAATCGTCACCGATCGGTGTCACTCGCTGAGGATTACGAAAAAAATAAAAACAAAAAATCGTTGCCAAAAGTCCTATTAATCCCAAAGGAACAAACATTATCCATAACAAAAGTGTAACCACTGCTGCGATTATCACAAACTTTTGTCCTTCCGGATGAAGGGGGGGCAACAGATAACGTTTCCAAGATAAATTAACTGTTGGATCCTCGTTTTTTGAATTCATTTTTTTCTCCTTATTTTTTATTATTGCTTTAATTTACGCTAAAGTCAAAAAAGAATCAAAGTCTTTTTTCAGAAAAAAAATATATACAAGATACTTGCAAAATTGTTTTTTTTGTGGCATAAGGAAGGGCATGGCTTTTTAGTCCCCATCGTCTAGAGGCCTAGGACACTGCCCTCTCACGGCAATAACCGGGGTTCGAATCCCCGTGGGGACGCCAAGTTTATACATTCTTACTTATTTTAAATCAAAACTTCTTTTCAGAAATTCCTTCATAAAAAAGAAAAAAATCAGCTTTTTATTTTCAAAAGCTTTTCTGTTTCTCTATGAAAAAATTTTTTATTTCCTAAAACAAACTTTCAAAAACTCGTTTTTCATTATTCTATTTCCTTTACTTTTCAATATAATTATGATATTATACAAAAAAATAGAGAAAAATTGGAACAAAAAAAATGCAAACAGAACCTCAAACTGCTCCAGAGGACGGTCCTTCTATTTACGGCAGATACTTCTTTTTACGAGACAAAGCTGAAATAAAAAAACTTGTAGAAGAACAAGAAGCAAATTTAAGAAACCGCCAACAAATATTTTCTACCTTCTTAGAGCTTGAAAAAAGACAAATAAATGATCCTGTGGTTTTAGAAAGCAGTCGTATCTTTTCAAAACTAAAAAGACAACCTGCAAAGACATTAAATGATTATAATAAAAAAATTCATCCACAAATCAAATATACACCGGAACTTATGAAGCTCGGCTTAAGTATTCATACAATTTGTGCAATTTACTCAGCTTTCTTTTTCCCAGATTTTATGAAAACCTCTTATCGTTTTTTTAATTTAAATGATAAAAAAGATCTTCCTGAAGATGTTGTTAATGCCGCACGAATATATGTCTACTTTTTATTCGATGTCTACAGTCATGATTTTGAAGCTTTTCATCAAATGATGAAAGAAACTATTTTACTACACACCGCTGTTTTAAAAGACGATGAAATCCTTGTCGCAAAAGTGGCAGAAACTTATTTTCCTCAAGACAGAAAAAAAGATGAACATCCCGTTGAATGGGCTGAATTACTTGAATGGCCAATTTACGTAAACAATCCAAATGCCATTCATAACGGTATTCCAGAAATGCATGCACACTACTTAGAACAGCCTAGCCTTATGCGTGAATTTGTCTCACATTTAACAGATCGAAAAGGACATTTAATCCCCTTAATACATGAAATTCCATTGGAAAACGGGCAAATAATGCAAGCTTTTTCAATAACTGCTACATTAGCCGTCATAAAAGGATTTTTCACAAGTCGTAATGCTAAATACTTAAAAACACTTTTTGATAAATACAGTTTGAATCCTGAATTGATGGCATGCATTCATGAAAAATTTTTAAATGACTATCAACTTTTAGAACAAATCTTTAACGCAGCTCAAGATTCAAATGAAACAATGCGTGAATTACTGCCCTTAGCGGTAACTTATCATTTCGAAAAAGAATTAGCTACTGTCTTGACTTATTTCTATGATAGAAAAAAAACAACTGCTTTACTTGAATCATTAAATACAAAACAAATGCAGTCTTTTTATCAAGTCATGATATCAAAACCTGCTTCTCAAGCTTATTTGTGGACTTTAGAGTTACCTTATGAAAAAGTAATATATCCTCTTCCTTTTGTCTTTTTTCAAAGAGGAATTATCAGCAATGAAAAGCTGGCTGAAATGATTCTAGCTATCGGACAAAATGAAGAAATACCTGATCTCATATCAATTCAATTAAATCTATTAACTCAAAAACAAAAATGGTATGAGAATAAAGTTGTTGAAAACGCTATTTTTAAGCTTTTTCAAAATAACCCTCCAGTCTTGAAAAAGTTTATTGAATCTTTGTCCGATAAAAAAGATCGCCAAGGACTAATTGAACGTAATATTGATCTTTTCTTAGATATATTCTCTAAAAAACTCATATCCGCTCGTGCTTTATTAAAACAAAATGATATGATTTCTTTCTTAGCTCAACAAGGAAATAAGAATGCCATTCTTAAAATCAGAGAGCAAAAAATTCTGAAAGATTCAACATTGTATGCTCAATTTTTTATGCATGATGAAATGGGAATGACACCCATTCATTATATCTTCCAAAAAGGACACAAAAATTTATTACAAACATTATCTAAATTAATACCCGATACTGCTTTAGATGATGCTTGTGAAATGATTGCTCACTTACGTAATCTCGAGGAACTAACACCGTTTGATTTAGCAACACCTCGTTTTTTAATGATTGCAGAATCTTCAATTCCTAAATTAGCTCCATATATCCAAGAATATCGACGAGAAAAAGAAACTCATGCAAAAGAGCCGAAAAGACGTCTTCAAGTTGTTACAAAAAACTCAAAAATTGCAACAACTGATACGCAAAAAATTGAACCGCCTTTTCAAGGACATCCTTATCTTATTTTTTCCAAATTATTACGACAACTTAAAAAATACCCTCCATCTTTAGTTGAACAGGTTAACAAAACAATAGAAACTATCATAAACACTCGCCAAGTTAAAGAAATTTTAGATAAAAAAATCGCTTATGATAATATTTATACACACCGTATTTACGATGACCAAGGAAATTCTTATCGACTTGTTATTCGAATCGAAAAGGGAACTATTATTTTCAACGCTTTAATGAGTCGAGGAGATAAAAATCTTTATGGTAATTGGCTTCGACAAAATGTCCATCAGGCCGGAAATAAAATTAAAGAAGCTATTTTAAATAATGAGCGACAACCAAATCCCAGTTAATTAATTTTCAAAAAAGGCTTGACTTTTAAATCCAAAGATTGTAAAAAGAGGCCATTCCATGGCGGATGTAGCTCAGTTGGTTAGAGCGCTGGTTTGTGGTACCAGATGTCGTGAGTTCGAGTCTCATCTTCCGCCCCATATTAGAAAAAGCCTCCTTTTAAGGAGGCTTTTTCTAATAGTTTTTGCTTTTAGAAAGCAAAACTCAATGAAATGCCATATCCCATTCCGCCATTTTTCGTCATAATAGGCTGAGCTTGAAGTGAAAAAGCGTGTTCTGCCAAATCTCCCTGCTCTTCTTCATCCCAAATATAATTTGTAATCTCAGTCATCGGATCCATTAAAAACACGGCTGTACTTCCTAAAATCTTGGAATTCATAAGTTTACCGTCATTTTCATAAATATGTCTTTTAGCTAAATAAAAGCCCTCTCCAACAATAGCACCTCCAATCGGTGTCACAATCAAATCTTGAATTGAAGGTACTTCTGCAAACGATTCTATCCCATATTCCCAAAAGAAAGTTGACAAAGCAAAAGAGTATAAAAAAGACTCAAATGCATTTGCTCCGGCAGAACGAGCCCCCATATAATAAATAGCGCCACAATAAGGATGAGCAATAAAGTTTAAAAATAAATCATCTTCATCCCAAACCGGTCCGTCCGTGACATTTTCCCACCATTTACTGAAAGGATTTTTACCATCGTCTTCCCAATTTGTAAAACTTGAAGGCATTAAATATAAAATTCCCATTGTTCCAATACCTGCCCCAACTAAAAGGAAGGTGTTACGTTTTAATAAAGTCTTATTAATATTACTTTCTGAAAAAGAATAAGGCTGTTCATAAATACTCTTTGCTGCATCAGAAGGTGGCAAATATTCTTCTTTCTTTTCTTTCGCCCACGCAGAATGAGAAAAAATTCCAAATAAAAACAATATGCTCACCAAATAAGTGATAAAATTCCGTTTCATTAGTTGCTTATCTCAATTAAAAAAAAACATTATATTGCACATGTTGGGAATACTAATCATTTTTCTATATCTTGACAACATAAAAATATAGTTTTTTTATTTAAATAATTTTCATACCTTTTATTTTATCTAAAAAATAAAAAAATAAAAAAAAGAGGATATTACTCCTCTTTTTCTTATAAACGTTCAACACAAAATTTCAAAGGACAATTATGAGTTAAAAACTCAAGCTGATGCTGAGCTATTGTTCGAACCATTTTTATTTTTTCTTGATGATGTCGTATCTCCTCATCGGCCTGTTTCTTCAAAATTTCTTTTTGTTCTGTTAAACGTGCGCTTTCCTGAATCTTTAACTCCTTGAAAAGAGGTAAAAGAGTTGAATGTGTTTGATGTAATTCTTTTTCAAAACGAGCCAAAAAAACATTCTTATATTGAAAGTCCTTTAAAAACTGGCTTTCGTTAGCTCCGTATTTTTCCAAATCAAATAACATAAATGATGCTAATTCTTTTTTTACATCTTCAAAAGAATCTTTTCCATTTGAAGCTACTTCAGTTAACAAAAAAGCGACAGATTGAACATCTGCTTGTTGAGAAATAAGTACTTCTTTCAAAAATGGACTTCTTAATTTAGGATATGCATTAAAAACAACAGAACGAAATTCCGAAACATTTTCTGATTGAGAATGCCAAATCGGATTATCTTTCATATTTGACGAATAAAATTCCTCTAAAGAAATTGATGAGACAAAGTTCTTTTTTAAAAGGTTAAAAAGCTCCTGATGAATTTGAAATAAATTTGTTCCTAAATTCTTTTCATCTTTCATACTTTCTAAAGCAAAATCAACTGCCAATCCGGGAAAATCAAATCCTTTTCCTTTCCATATCGCATATTTTTGAAAAAAATTAAGCTGAGTATCAGATAGCAGAATATTAGGAGGATAACAAATATTCGCTGCTTTACAAGCTGCTCCAAACTTTTCTAGAAAGCTTAATGAACACAAAGGCAACAAAGCGGCTATCTTATGAGCGTGTGTTTGCCCGGCTGGACGAAAAACACTCACTAAATTTAAATTTCGATTAAACACGCCATCAACAAATTTTTGAACTCTTCGCTCTGCAGATGAAAAATATTTTTTCTCTACTTCAATGTGATTTATTTCCATTTGAAATCTCCACCTATTCGTGAATTAAAAACAGATTGTAAGCTATTTTCAAAATTTTGTCAATATTTTTATATAAACCAAAAAGCAAAATTAAAAATCAAAGAAAAATTCTATTACGCAATACATAAAATATGTTATTTTTTTGTTATAAAAATTTTCTTTCTGACAGTCTCTACATATAAAAAAACGCGGGTCATACAATAAACCGCGTTTTTCCATTCTAAAAACTTTCCTTTTAACTTTTCTGTTAATAAAAGTTAGATTTGGAATCGAAATATTTATTTTTCGACTGGTCGTTTCTCAAACGCATCCTTTCCAGCACCGCATAAAGGACAAACCCATGTGTCCGGCAAATCCTCAAATGGCGTTTCTTCATCATAAACATAACCACATAACGTACAAACCCATTCATATTTTTGTTCTGTCATTTTTTTCTCCTTTAAATATTGTTGAAAAGCATTAAACACACTCGTTTTAAAACCTTCTTGATAAGCTTGATAAGTCAGGCATGTTCCTTTCTTTCCCAACCAAGCATCTTCTACCTCTGCCAAATAAACCGTATGACTTTCAAAAGCTTGAACAGATAAAACACGACAGGTAAAACCTGCCAATGCCTCCTTTAAAAAGGGCAGCCCATCTTTTTGTAGATAATCCACATTATCCCATTTTGCGACAAGACGACTTGTCTGAAAGCCAAAATTGGCTATAACAAAAGGTGGTAAGTTCTCACTGACGACAGAAAGGCTAAAACGCTTAGTACGATCAATAACACTTTTTGTAAAACCTGTATTCATACAGGATAAAGCAATAATCAGTGGTTTTACAGAAGCCTGCATAACAGCATCAACCGTACATCCGACAAATCGTTTTTCATCTGTAGCACCAAGAATATAAATTCCGTGCGTAATTTGAGCTAATGCTGCGGTATCCATTCTACCCCCTTTGTTTCGGCGTAAGTATTTTAATATAATTCACTATTTTGACAAGTTTTTTTTAATATTCAGCAAAAAAATAAGCTAAAATATGATTTTTGAGGAGAACACCAAGATAGGTTATTCGAAAATAAGGATTTTATTGGAGCGGGTGAAGGGAATCGAACCCTCGTCTTAAGCTTGGGAAGCTTCCGCTCTACCATTGAGCTACACCCGCAATGTTCCTTCCTTATACACCACTCGCAATCAAAGGTCAATCAGATTTTGCTGTATTTCTTCACTCATTTCTTCATCAAGTTGATTTTCCATTTCACCCAATAAATTCATAAATAAAGTATCTCGCTCTCGTTCACTTGCATTCTGTGGCTGGCTTTCAGAAGCAAAACCTGAAGCCTCTACAGTTTTTAGAGCAGCTCCTTCTTCATCTTCAATCACCAGTGAAACTTTATATGTCAATTTATACTTATAATTATCCAAAACAAAAAAGCTATCATTTGGATCTTCTTCACGTATCATGGAAGCTTCTTCAATAACAAAAATAGCTTTATTATTTGTTGCATATGTCGGACGTAAGCGTATCAAAGCCCAATTTTTAAGGGCTTTTTCCGGCGACATCGGCATCATACGCTCAACATGAGGTAATCTTTCAAAACCACTAACATGAGAAATTGTTTCCACTCGTCGAACAGGCAGCTCCAATAAAGGGACCTGAGTATAATCTTTCATTTTATATGGATTACTATATTGCGGCACACAAGCTGTTAAAACACATGCTAATATTAAGCCAAATATTGTTTTCTTCATTCCCATTCTCCTTTTTTAAAGCAATATGTTTTACCACAAAATTGACAATCAACTTGTATCTCTCCATTTTGATACATTGCATCCAATTCCTGCGTCGAAAAACCACGAAGCATCTTTTTAACTTTTTCCTCAGAACAACGACATGCAAAAGAAACGTGCTTTGCCGGGAACAAAAGTAAATGATCTGCATGATACAATCGAAAAAGTAATTTTTCCGCTGACAATTTTTCA
>CASDQF010000068.1 GCA_949282845.1 uncultured Alphaproteobacteria bacterium
ATAAAACGTTCCAATAAGTAAGGACCTTCAACCTCATCTCCATGGAAACCACCGATTAAGAAAAGAACATGTTGAGGAGCAATTTTCTTTTCACCCCAAAAAACAATTTCATTTCCTAAAGCCGTTTTAAGTGTTTTTAATTTAATCATTAGACATATTGCCTTTGATAAGGGTTCAAAATAACTGGCGCTTGCGATAAATATTGTAAGTGTTTCTTTTCTATCTTTCGACAAGCTAAACGAATATCGGCATAACCAATTCCAACTTCACTAATATATTTCTTATTCTTAATAATATGATCCAAGTCCTGCGTTTTAGCAATTTGTTCTACACCTATTGTCTTATAAAATGTAATAGCTCGCGAATTTTTTAAATTATATTCTACGATAAAATTGTCGTACTTATCCAGCATAATAGGCAATGTATGACGCAAAATTTCCGTTCCAAATCCTTTATTTTGTATAGCTGGAGATAAATAAAGTTGATTTAAAATCATTGTCCTATCAGATAAAGAAACTGGATGTGAAAAATAAATTTTACGTGTCCATTGATAAGCCGCTCCATCTAAATAGCCCTGCTCTTTTTGTACAGCCGTTCGAACAGTTCCGCCTTTATAAGCTGTAGGAATTGGAGAAAATCGGACAAAACCTATTGGTTTCTCATTCTCTGATAACATAAAAACATTTGAATGTCGATCTCTTGTAAAAGAATCTAATTTACTATAAAAATAAGACAAGGTATAAAGGGCCATTTCTGCTTGTGTCTTATAAGCAGCTGAAAGCTGACAATAAGATGCTTGATAAGCTTTTGCTAACTCAGTCAACTTCTCAAAATTAACTGTTAATGGTTCAATTCTATAAGTCATTTTTTCCTCTTGTGAAATATGCTTTTTAACATTATTTCAACCAAAAGTCAAACGATATAAATAGTAATTTTATTCTCATTACTTTATTTAAAAAAATATCTTTAAATAAATTTTCTATTGTTTTAAAAAAAAATAAGTTATTTTAAAAAAAAGGTTAATAAAAATGGAATATCAAAAAGGACGATCTTTTCTAGAAATATTAGCTGTCTTAGCTATTATTTCCGTTATAACGATTACTGGACTCATCAGTCTATCTTTTGCTCTTACTCAAACAAAAGCTCATCAAGTTTATGAAGAAGTAAAACTGATTGCTTTTACTGCAATAACAGATGGCTTACTTCAACAGATGCAGCTTAATGAAGTCCGTTCTACGACTGATATTCTTACAACATCATTTGAACAACCGGATTTATTTAAAGAAACGGAAAAAACATTTGAAATCTTAGTTTTTCCATTACAAGAAAAAATTTGCAAAAGATTAATCAATATGCACGGCGAATGGTTCGAAGAAATTATCGCAAATGAAGGAGAAGGTTGTTTAGAAAAAGAGAATAAAGTTTCTTTTTACATTAACGATAACTTTACAGCGACAATTCAAAACCCTAATCGCTTTAAAAGCTGTCAGAATGATGAAGACTGCGGCATTTGTGGTATTTGTAGAAATAATATCTGTGTTTACAAAGATACTCTTTGTCCAGAAGAAAAACCGTATTGCATTCAAGGTATGTGTCAACCCTGTTCTGAGGGAATGTTTAGTAATGATGGCACCTGTGTTAGTTGTTATATTTCTTCTTTAGCTCCCTTTGCAGAACAAGAAACATGTCAAGTTTGTCCAAATCGTTATTGGACAGAAATAAATGGGAAAGGATATTGTCTTTCCTGTGCATATCATGGTTTTGATAGAGCGTTAAAGGAGGAGTGCCTTAAATGTAATAACACGCAGGATAAACGTTATTGGAATGAAAAAGAGAATTTCTGTTATCGTTGCTTAGGAACTCCAAGCGCAGATGGAACAAGCTGTTATTGGGAGTGTCCAGAAAATTCATTTGGTGCTGAAAGCAACTGTTTTGATTGCTCAACCGCATCTTCTTTCCGAGCCTCTAATCTCGAAACGTGTCAAAGATGTGATAATCGTTATTTTGTCCCTTCTGGTGGCAATAACTATTGCCTTCAATGTAGTTATCCACATGGTGATAAAACTTCCCGTTCTGAATGTTTAAGATGTAATGAAACAGAAAACAAACGTTACTGGATTGATACAAACGAAGAAAATGGCCCATGTTATCGGTGTTTAGGAACGCCTTCAGAAGATGGTAGTAACTGTATTTGGACTTGTCCGGAAGGAACTTTTGGTACGATGAATAATTGTGAAGATTGTCAAACAACGTCTTATGGACAACATTCTAATGAAGCAACCTGTCATCAATGTCCAAATCGTTATTTTTCCTCATCAAGCGGAAATAACTATTGTTTCCGATGCGACTATAAAGGCCATGAAAATGCTTCCCAAGAAGCTTGCCTACGCTGTAATTTAACGGAAAACAAACGATATTGGCATAATGGATATTGCTATCCCTGCACAGGGGATGTCACAGATGGAGAGGAATGCTTATAAGAAAAGCCCTAAAAAAGGGCTTTTCTTTAGCGTTTATAAAGAGGAATTGGCTGATAACTTGTATGCAGCAGATGATGAGATTTCTCACTCAATGGTTTACCCAAAAATTCCTCATAAAGCTTTTTAATGGAGGGATTTTGATGAGAACATCTGAATTCAGAAAATTCATCATCACTCATCAAGCCAGCCATACGAGCTTTTCGTATCTCATCCGTCACGCCTAAAGGCTGACCGCCTCCTCCAATACAGCCTCCATTGCAAGCCATAACCTCAATAAAGTGATAAGGCGGCTCTTCTCCTTTTTCCTTTGCTTCTTGAAGACGCTTCATTACTGTTTCTACATTACCTGTTCCATGAGCAACGCAAATTCGAACTTCTTTTCCTGCCAAATTCAATGTCATTTCTTTAATCCCTTTCTCGACACCCAAAATTGGCTTAACTTCTAAGTCTTCTTTATTCATTTCCTGCCCAGTCACTAAATAGTGAACAGTTCGAAGAGCAGCCTCCATAACACCGCCGGTAAAGCCAAATACAGTTGCTGCTCCTGTATACTCACCTAATGGACTGTCAGCTCTTTCCTCTTGCAAATTGACGAAATCTATACCTGCCTGCTTAATCATTCGACAAATTTCACGTGTTGTTAAAGAAACATCAACATCTTGGAAACCACTAGCGAACATTTCTTTGGAACGTAAAATTTCAAATTTTTTAGCCGTACAAGGCATGATTGAAATCACTTTAATTTTCGAAGGCTCAACGCCTATTTTTTCTGCGTAATAAGTCTTTGTCAAAGCTCCGACAATTGCATGAGGAGATTTACATGTCGAAAAGTGAGGTATCATATCCGGATAAAATTTTTCCATAAAATCAACCCAAGCTGGACAACAACTTGTAATCATAGGAAGAACACCGTTTCCATTAACAAAACGCTCTACGAATTCCGAACCTTCTTCCATAATAGTCACATCGGCTCCAAAGTTCGTATCAAAGATTGCCTTAAATCCCATTTTACGTAAAGCCGCATAAATTTTACCAGTCGTTACTGTACCCGGCTCATATCCAAAAGCCTCTCCCATTGATACTCGAACTGCCGGAGCTATTTGAACAACACAATAATTATCCTTTTCTTGTAACATACTCCAAACACGTTCGCTGTCATCATACTCAACTAAAGCACCCGTAGGACAGTGTGCTGTACATTGTCCACATTTAATACAAGGACTATCTGCCAGCCGTGAGTCCCCTGCCGGAGCAATATGTGTTTTAACAGAACGATCCAAAATTGAGAGCGCCCACACATTTTGAATGTGTTGACAAACTTCGACACAACGACCACATAAAATACATTTACGAGGATCTAATACGATACATTTCGTACTGGCATCTTTCGGCATTTCAAAAGGCGTCGGCGTAATGTTATCAAATGCATTGGCTCGAATGCCAAACTTACCAGCCAAAGACTGCAGCTCACACATTTCATTTTTTTGACATGTTAAGCATTCATTCGGATGTTTGCTTAAAGTCAATTTTAATACTGTCCGTCGAGCTTCAATAATATCAGGATCTCTGGTAATAACCTCCATTCCCTCTTCTGCAGGCGTACAACATGAACGTAACATTTTGCCATTGATTTTAACAATACAAATTCCACATGCAGCGGACGGATGTAAATCTGGATGATAGCACAAAGTCGGGATTTCAACTTGTATCATTTTAGCTGCATCCAAAACAGAAGTTCCTTTTGGGACTTTTACTTCTTTTGAATCAATTGTCAATGTAATCATTTCTTCCATTTGAACCCTCATACTTTTTTGCATTGACCAGAACAAGCGGCACTATGAACTGTTGAATCTGGCTTTCTTTCATCTAATTTTTTCATCTCATTTTCAAGAGAAGACATTTCTGCTTGTAATTTTTGCTTTTCAGCCTTTTTCTGCTGAGCTTGCTGTATTAAACTTTCATACTCATCATAGAAAAAGCGAATGGTCGACAAAACAGGATTAGGTGCTGTTTGCCCCAATCCACATAAAGCAGCTTGTTTCATTGCTGTTCCGATTTCTTGAATTTTCTTTAAATCACTTTGAGTGCCTTCCCCATCTGCAATTTTTTTGACAAGTTGCAACATCTGATAACCGCCGATACGACACGGAGCACACTTACCACAAGATTCATCAACCGTAAAATTCAGATAAAACTTAGCAATTTCAACCATACTATCATCTTGGTCCATCACAATCATTCCACCTGAGCCCATCATAGAACCTAGTTTTTTTAACTCTTCATAACAAATAGGCATATCTAAATGCGATGCAGGAATAACGCCTCCAGAAGGCCCTCCAGTTTGAACAGCTTTAAAGGGCTTACCAGAACTTGTCCCGCCTCCGATTTCGTTAACCATACACTCAACCGTTGTTCCCATAGGCACTTCCACCAGACCAGAATGTTTAACTTTACCTGTTAAAGCAAAAACCTTTGTTCCTTTACTAGTTGCTGTACCAACTTCACTAAACCACTCGGGTCCTTTTAAAATAATAGGAGGAACATTAGCCAGAGTTTCTACATTATTAATAGCTGTCGGTTTTCCGAAAAGTCCTTTTTGCGTCGGATAAGGAGGCCTTGGATGAGGTGTTCCACGTTTTCCCTCTAATGATTCCAATAAAGCTGTTTCCTCTCCGCACACAAAAGCACCTGCGCCATAACGTAAATCAGCCATAAAACTAAAATCAGAACCGAAAATATTTTTACCAAGGATTCCATATTTTTTAGCTTGTTTTATAGCCAACTCTACTCGCTCAATTGCCAAAGGATATTCCGCTCGAACATAAAACCAACCAGAAGTAGCTCCGGTTGCATAAGCACCAATCATCATCCCTTCCAAAACAGCATGAGCGCCACCCCCCAAGATACATGAATCCATGTAAGCACCCGGATCGCCTTCATCACCATTGCAAACCATAAATTTCTCACCGTCACATAAAGGAGCCTGTGCTAACATCTCCCATTTTCTAGCAGTCGGGAAACCTGCTCCTCCACGTCCGCGCAATCCGCTTTTTCGAATAATATCTAGTACTTCTTCAGGTTTCATCTCCAAGCATTTCATCAATGCTTGATAACCTCCAGTCGCGACATACTCTCCCAAATTCTCAGGATCAGAGTGACCTAAACGAGCTAAAACAATTTTACGCTGTTTAGTAAAAAACGGTAATTGAAGTGATAATTCTTTACTTTTTAAATAATTAGAAAGACGAAGCGGTTGATCTGGTCCCTCACGCAAAGCCGGAGCGACGTGTTCAGACACAATAATACGAGCTAAATCAGGTGTCACCTCTTTATATAAGAATGGCTCACGTCCTTTGATTTCTACCCGAGCTAAAGGACCAGTTGCACATAATCCCATACATCCGGTACAAACCATTCTAACGTCTTGCGATAAGCCCATTGTTTCAAGGCTTTCTTTAAATGCGTCAATAACAGAAGCAGCTCCACCAGAATGACAACTGGTTGCATTACATGTATAAATAGCCGCTTTATACTTTTTAACTTCTTCTTTAAAATCTTCGCCCATTTTTAAAAGCTTTTCTTTTTGAGAGCGGCCGAGTTCTTTTAACTTTTGAATTTGTTCTTGTGTTAGTTCAACCATTTTTAAACTCCTTGTGTTTCAGCCATTTTTTCTCGCCATTCTGCAATAATTTTTTGAACATCGGCTGGCGTATTTTTACCATATGTTTTACCATTAACAACAATAACAGGAGCCAATCCACAACAACCGAGACAACGAACGACCTGTAAATGGAACAGACCATCTTCCGTCGTTTGACCATCCTTTAATCCCAAGCAATTATAAAAAGCATCCAACAAACCTTGTGCCCCTTTAATATGACATGCGGTTCCGTCACAGACAGAAATGATAACTTTTCCTGGCGCCTTTAATTTAAAGTAGTTATAGAAAGTTAAAACTGCATAAATTCGCGCCATTGGAACACCCATTTCTTTTGCCGTCACTTCCATAGCTTCCCATGGCACATAACCAAATAGACCCTGAATATCATGCAGCGCCATAATAAGAGCGCCTCTTTTATTTTTCCATTTAGTTAAGAGCTTTTGTGTATCTTCCTTAATTTTTTCTTGAGATTCGTTTTCGGCCATTCTTCTCTCCATTTTTAAAACTAACTGTTTAGCGGTATCATAATTTTATCAAAATGAAAAGGAAAAAATAGCGTAAAACGTAGCTTTTTAAGATAAAAAAATATCTTTACTCATATTTCACAGATTGAAAATAGAGACCGGCTGCCGGAGCCGTCGGTCCGCCTCGACGACGGTCACAGGCATGCAAAGCTTCATGAAAATCTTCTACCGTCCAACGCCCCAATCCAACTTCCACCAAGCTTCCTACCATATTACGCACTTGATGATGTAAAAAAGAACGAGCTTTTACAACAAAGAATAAATAATCTCCTCGTCGTGTTATTGTTAATTCATCTAAAGTCTTAACCGGAGTTTTTGCTTGGCATTCAGAATCTCGAAAAGTGGAAAAGTCATGTCGTCCCAACAATAATAAAGCCGCTTGTTGCATTTTCTTTTCATTCAGCGGAAGACCGACCTGCCATACTCGGTTTTTATCTAAAACCGCAGGCGTTCGGCGGTTCAAAATCTTGTAAATATAAGATCTTTCCTTTGCACTGAAACGAGCATGAAAATCGTCTGGAACTTTTTCGACATTTAAAACACCGACAGCATGAGGACGAACTAAAGCATTAAAAGAAGCTTGCATCTCAAAGGGTTCTCTTTCTTCCGACAAATCAAAATGAGCAACTTGTCCATATGCGTGAACGCCTGCATCTGTTCGCCCTGCTCCATAAATTTCACTTTGAACATGTGTAAATGTAAAAAGCGCTTTTTCTAATACTTCTTGCACGGAAAGACCACTTTTTTGTTTTTGCCAACCGCAAAAATCCGTTCCGTCATACTCTATCGTTATCTTATAGCGAGGCATTAAAGCACAGTCCCTTCTTTAATTATAAAACCGCGCAAAAAATCTTCTCTTTTAACAGGATTTTTACCAGACCTTTGTAAAACATCCAATTGTAAAGTAGAACCAAGACCACATAAAATTGTTAGTTGATTATCCAAAACCGTCCCTGGCTTTAATCCTTCCTCTGTCCTATGTCCTTTTACTGTCGTTGCTAAAACAGTAATTCTTTCTCCCTTTAATATAAAGTAAGCCTTCGGATATGGTGTTAAAGCTCGAATTTTAGCATTCAACATCTCTGCCGGCATATTCCAGTCAATAAGAGTTTCTTCTTTTTGTATTTTTTCTGCATAAGTGACACCTTGAAATGGCTGATGTGTTGGAGTCGGATGACTATCTAAAACTTTTACGATCAATTTTGCTCCGATAGATGACAATTTATCATGTAATTCTCCATAAGTTGTTGTCTCTGTAATTGGAACACTTTGTGTCATTAAAATATCACCGGTGTCTAATCCTTTTTCCATCTGCATAATGGTGATTCCTGTTTCCTTATCTCCAGCCATAATTGCTCGTTGAATAGGAGCCGCTCCTCGCCAACGAGGCAATAAAGAGGCATGAACATTGATACACCCCATTGGAAAAGCATTCAAAATACCTGATGGTAAAATAAGTCCATAGGCGCAAACGACAGCGACATCTGCTTCTAACATTTGAAATAAAACTTGTTCTGATTCACTTTTAAGAGAAACCGGATAACGAACCATAATTCCATATTTTTCTGCCAGCTGTTGAACAGGAGACGGCGTCATTTTATGACCTCTACCTGCTGGTCGAGGCGGTTGTGTGTATACACATACAACATCATATTTATCTATCAATGTTTGCAAAACCGGAACAGCAAACTCTGGTGTTCCCATAAAAACAACTCTCATCTATTCCTCCTTAGCTGCTTTACGACGTTGTTTTTCTAGTCTTTTTATCATCATTTTCCTTTTCAAGGGTGATACATAGTCAATAAAAACAACTCCGTCTAAATGATCTAATTCATGTTGAACAGCTCTGGCTAAAAAACCCTCTGCCAATAATTCCACTTTTTCATTCTTCTCATTCAAATAACGAACTTTTACCGCATAAGAACGTTCTACCGAAGCAAATTGATTAGGGACCGAAAGACACCCTTCGGAGCATTCTTCTTTTTCCTCGGATCGCCAAATAATTTCAGGATTAGCCATCAAAAATGGAGCCGGTTTCTCATCATCATGAGCGACATCAATAACAACAACTCGTTTTAATATACCGACCTGAGGAGCCGCAAGCCCTACGCCGTTAGCAGAATACATTGTTTCTAACATATCTTTCATCAAGCTAGACAATGCTTTATCCACCTTTTCAACAGGTTCGCTCTTTTGACGCAAAAGAGGATTTGGTATTTCAATAATTTTTAATTTCATTTGTTTTTTTCCTTTTCTTTTGATGCATTATAAAATAAAATGAAATAAAATAAAAGGAGGGAGTTCAAAAAAATGAAAAATTTTTTATTCTTTTCTTTCTTCTTGTTTTGCCTTAGCTTAGCAAGTAATACTGCATTAAAAGCTCAAGAAGAAGCTTTTCGCTTAATGGTATTTGGAGACAGTCTCAGTGCCGGATATCGCCTTCAACCACAAGAAGCTTTCTATGCTCTTTTAGAAGAGTCTCTACATAAGAAGGGGTATAATAATGTTGAAGTTATTAATGCCAGTATCAGCGGCAACACGACTGCCCAAGGATTGGCCAGAGTTGATAAAGCGATTGCACAAAAGCCACATGCTGTCTTACTAGAACTGGGCATCAACGATGTTTTACAGGGCTTAGATTTAAAACAAACGGAAAATAATCTTGAACAAATTATTCAGCGTTTTCAAAAAAACAATATTCCTGTCATGTTAATTGGAATGCAAGCTCCACCCATGTCTTCAGTTGAACTTCGTAATCAATTTACACAGCTGTATAAGGATTTAGCAAAAAAATATCGTTTAACTTTCTATCCTTTCTTTATGGATGGCGTTTTTGTTGAACACTTTGGTGTTTTGGATATGAAATATTTACAAGATGACGCAGCTCATCCCACGGCTCAAGGCGTTCAAATTATGACACAAAAAATTATGCCAACAGTCGAACGTTTTTTAATAACTTTAGAGGATTAATCATATGATAAGACTTTTTGTCGGCTTAGAATTGCCGGATGATATCAAGGATCAAGTTTACAGTTTACGAGGCGGCGTTCCAATGGCTCGCTGGGTTGATAAGGAAAAACTCCATTTAAATTTACGTTTTTTAGGAAATATTCAAGAAAACATAGCTCAAAATTTTCATGATCAACTTTGTCAATTACGCTTTAACGCTTTTAATTTAGCTCTGGCTCAAGTTGGCTATTTTGCGACAGGAGATGAACCTCATCACTTGTGGGTTGGCGTTAACTATTATCAAGCCTTAGACGATTTGTCTGCCAAAATTGATAAAATTGCCAGAGATTGCGGCATCAACAATGACCGCTTTAAATTTCATGCCCATGTCAGTTTAGCCAGTTTACATGGAACCTCTTTAGACGAAGTAATGAAATTTGTCTCTGCTAATAATCTTTTCAGAACCCGTGAGTTTAAAGTTTATTATTTTACACTCTTTTCTTCTCATGCTCGTGAAAACGGTGAAGGTAAATATTATCGTATTGAAGCACGATATCCGCTTTTGTTAACTTAAAAACTCTTTTAAAAACATTCCTATCGCTTGAACAGAAGAGTTATCAATATTATGTCCCATGCCAGGAACTGTGTGTACTTTTACTGGAATATTTAAATTTGACAATGTGCTTTGTGTCACTTCCATTCCTATAAAAGGAACAACATCATCATCCTCTCCATGTGTTAAAAAAACCGGAGGACGACTTATTACTTTTTCGATTGGCATTGCTTCGTTAATTGCCAAAGGAATAGCTGAACAACCGACTAAAGCTGCTAATGTTTGAGACTTTTCTAGTCCTGTCATCAAGGCCAACAATCCTCCCTGAGAGAAACCCAAGAGTGCTATTTGCTCATCTTTTATTTTATGTTTTAATTTAATTTCTTCTATAAAGTCATTGATAATATTAATATTTTTTTCAGATTTTTCCATCAAAGTTTGAATATACAAAAAACGCTCATAAACAGAAGCGGAAGCCAGCTCATCAATATCAAACCACTTATAACCGTTCATTTCCTTCTGTGGCGCATTCGGTGCATAAAAAACTGTGTTCGGCAAAAATTGAGCTAAACTTGGTGCCATTGAAATTAAATCATATCCATCAGCTCCATATCCATGCAACATAATCAAAGCACTTTGAATGGGCTTTCCTTCCTTAGGATAATAATTGATTTCATCCGTTAGCATTTTTCCTCCTAAAAAACTTGTCAAAAAGATGAAAACACGATAAATTAAATTTAATATAGGAAAGTCAAAATAAAAAAGCGAGTAAAATATGAAAAAATTATATCTTTTTCTAATGTTTTTTCTACCTTTAACACTTCAGGCTCAAACGCTTAATGGAATGAATGACGCACAGCAATTGGGAGCTATGGCCGGCTTAGCTCTTGCATGTAATGCCGGTAATAGACTAGATGATTTTCAACTCATCGCTAGTTACATTATCGCGAATGAATCTGCAACAGATGCAGCAAGAAAAAAAGCCTTTAATCAATACGCTGAAGAAAAACTCAGAACATATAATCTCCAACGCAATATGCCAAAAATGGATTGTAAAGAAATTTTAGACACTTTTTATAGCTTGCCAATTTTTGGTTCAACCGTTTACGCAGACGGAACTGTAAAATTTCCTGATGGCAAAATTTTAAAACCAAAAACAGCTCAAGAAAAAGCAAAAGCTCAAAAAATTGCTGAACGTCGAGCAAAAGAACCTAAGCGCAACTATATGACTCCTCCGAGAAACTTCTAAATGCGTCCCCCTATTTTAAACAGCCTTTTTAGTCGTATTGAAACTTTGAATGGCATTGGACCAAAATGGAGTAAGTTGCTTAAAAACTTATGTGGCCCTACTGTTTTATCTGTTATTTTTCACTTACCAGATCATATTTTACATAGACCCTATCTGACTGATTTAAAATCTGCTCAGGATAAAATGCTGCTGACGACAAAAGTAACTGTTTCTCAACATAAAAAACCTTTTTCAAAGCGACATCCTTATCGAATCATTTGTGAAGCTTCTGGAAGTTATCTTGAAGTTGTCTTTTTCAATTATCATAAAGACTACATTATTGAACAACTTCCTATCGGAGAAACTCGACTTATCAGCGGACAAGTAGAACGGTATGGAGAACGTTGGCAAATGTCTCACCCTGATTATATTGTTCGAGAAAATGAAGCTTGGAAAATTCCCATTTATGAACCAATATATCCCCTCACCCAAGGCGTTTCGAATAAATTGATGAATAGAGCGGTTAAAGAAGCTTTAAAAAATTTGCCAAATTTACCCGAGTGGTTAGATGACACGCTTCTCAAGCGAGAAGGTTGGCCTTCTTTTAAAGAAGCTTTTTTTCAAGCACATCATCCGCAAAACGAAATGGATGTTTCTTCTGTTTCCAAAGCTCGCCAACGTTTGGCTTATGACGAATTATTAGCAAATCAATTAGCTTTAGCGCTTGCTAGAACAAGAATGAAAAAACAAACCGGCATTTCAATCAAAGGAAATGGAACTCTGCGGAAAAAATTACTTTCTCATCTTCCGTTTGAATTAACAACTGCCCAAAAAAGAGTTATCACTGAAATTGAAACAGACATGCAAACACCTTACAGAATGTTAAGACTGCTGCAAGGAGATGTCGGTTCAGGAAAAACTATTGTTGGGTTAGTGGCGCTTTTAAACGCTGTCGAAGCCGGCTATCAAGGTGCTTTAATGGCGCCTACAGATATTTTAGTTCGCCAACATTATTCAAAAATATCAGAGCTTTGCGCTCAGTTAGGTATCTCTGTTGTTTTATTGACTGGACGAGAAAAAGGAAAAAAACGGCAAGAAATTTTGTCTCAAATAGCGGATGGAAAAGCGCAAATTATTATTGGAACTCATGCTTTATTCACTGAAAATGTTATTTTTAAAAATCTAGGTCTGGCTTTAATTGACGAACAACATCGCTTTGGTGTTGAACAACGGCTTGCTCTTACACAAAAAGGAGATGCCGTTGATGTTCTTGTCATGACAGCGACTCCCATTCCAAGAACACTGGCTCTTACATATTACGGAGATATGGATTTATCGCAGATAGATGAAAAACCGCCAACTCGAAAACCCGTAGACACACGCGTTTTATCCGTAAAAAAAATGGAAGCCGTTATCGAAAAATTACACCATGCTTTAGCGGAAGGAAAACAAGCTTATTGGGTTTGTCCTTTAGTTGAAGAAACTGAAAAATCTGATTTAGCGAATGCGACTGCTCGCTTTGACACATTAAATACCGTTTTCTCAGGACGCGTCGGATTAATACATGGCAAAATGCCTGGAGAAGAAAAAGATGCAATCATGCAAAAATTTTTACAAAAAGAAACTTCTATCCTTGTTGCAACAACTGTCATTGAAGTTGGTGTAGATGTTCCAAATGCATCTATCATGATTATTGAACAAGCCGAACGTTTTGGTTTATCTCAACTTCACCAACTTCGTGGTCGCATTGGTCGCGGAGCGGAAAAATCAACTTGCTTATTGTTATATGATTATCCTCTTTCAGATACGGCCAAAAAACGGTTAAATATTATGCGTTCGACAGAAAACGGATTTTTAATCGCTGAAGAAGATTTAAAGCTCAGAGGAGCTGGAGAAGTCTTAGGAACACGTCAAAGCGGATTAGAAACTTTTTTATTAACGAATTTTGATTTACAAAATGAACTCTTACCTATTGTTCGCAGAGAGGCTGTTCAAATCATTCAATCAGATCCCTGCTTAACATCATCTCGGGGAGAAAAATTAAAGACCTTGCTTTATCTTTTTAATAAGGATAAAGAAATTCAAACCATTAAAGCTGGATAAGGAGAAAAAATGCCCGTTATTTTTACACGTCAACCATCTGAAAGAACAAAAGAACTTCGTAAAGAATTTAAGCATAATAAAGTTGCTCAGGCTTTTTTAACCTATCTTTATCAAAATGGTTATTTAACTCGTCTAGAAGGTCGCTATAACTTACAAAAGCTATTAAAAGGAAAAGTCCCAAAAGGATTTGATATTCATCATATCTGTCCGTTATCTGGCGGAGGAACGAATGCTTTATCAAATTTGTGTTTAATTGAAAAATCGTTTCATAAATTTCTAAATAGACGTTGCTTTGACCCAGCTTTAAAATATATCCAAGAAGGAGAAACTGTCGAAATAGATATTCCCGATTTACCGCCTGTCGCATTTTATCGCGACTTTCTTCCTTTTATTCAAAAAATTCTGGCAAAAGCAGATCGCACAAGTCGCTTTAAACGCTTACTGCTTTACCCGGTAAAAAAACTGCCTTTATTTAATGGTTGGAAAAAATAAAAATGAAAAAATGGATCAAACGCATTATTTTAATTTTTGTTTTTCTTCTTATTTTAATTTTTGGAAGTCTTTATCTTATTCAAGATAGAATCATTTTTCATCCAGATAAAATTTATAAAAGTCCAGATGAAATCCAAATGCCGGAATTTAAAGAAGTTATCTATCCTAAAAAAGATTCATCAAATGGATTTGGTTGGTATTTTAAAGGAGATAAGGAAAAACCAGCCATTTTATATTGTCACGGAAACAAAGCTCAGGTTGCATTTTTTGCTCCACTACTCAAACCTTATTTAGAAATGGGTTATCCTGTTTTAATGGTAGAATATCAGGGCTTTGGTTTCTTACCTGGACATCCGTCAGAAAAAGCTCTTATTGAAGATGCGACAGCTGGTTTCGACTTTTTAAAAGATCAAGGACATTCTAAAGTTATTTTACATGGCTTCTCACTGGGAACAGGTGTCGTCTTGGGAGTTGCCGAAAAAAAATCTGCTAATGGCGTTATTTTAGAAGCTCCGTTTTTTTCTCTTTATCGATTAGCTGATGAAAAATCTATTCCTTTTGCCCAATTTCTCTTAAAAAATCCTTTCTTATCAAATAAACGCATAGTTAACATAGAAGTTCCATTGTTAATTATTCATGGGATCGAAGACAAAGTTATTCCTTTTGAACATGGTCAAGATCTTTATCAATTAGCTAAAGGAAAAGATAAAACTTTCATCTCTCTTTCAAATGCTTCTCATAATGTCTTTGAATTTGGTTCATATGAAAAAATCAAAAACTGGTTAAAAGCTCATTTTAAATAAACTTCTTGAAGGATTTATTCTATATTGCTAAACTAGCGCAATAATGGGGAGAAAAATGTGGGCTTACTTTAAAAAAAATATGTCACCGCATTCATTATCAGAGCAAGAGGTTAAATCCAGCTTATCTTGGCTTATTCAAGATGGTATTGCCGCTCAGTTAATGGAAAGCCTGACCGCCGGACCAATTTTAGTTGCTTTAGCTCTTTCTGTAGGAGCCTCAAACGCTCTTATTGGTTATTTAGTTGCTTTACCTTTCTTAGCAAATTTAGCACAATTCCCCGCTGCTTACCTGGTCGATAAATATCATGTAAGGAAATGGTTAGCTATTCCTGTTTCCATGACTGGACGTATGTGTATTCCATTGATTGCTTGTCTTGCGTTCTTTCCGGAAACAAAAGGAGCTGCTATCTGGCTTGCGCTTCTTTATACAGGACGTTATGTTGGCGCCTCCTTCGCTGGAGCCCCCTGGAACTCCTGGATGAAAGATTTAATACCATCCCAAATCCTTGGACAATTCTTTTCTAAACGACTAAAATGGGTCATGGCAGCTTCTTTGTGTGCTACACTTTCTTCTGCATTCTTTCTAAATTTATGGCCTTATGACAAAAATGATTTCTACGGTATTTTAATTAGTATCGCCGCCATTATTGCCTTTTATAGCGGTTACATTTATTATCGTATACAAGAACCTTCAATGGAAGCTCTTCCTTTGTTGCAAGAAAAATTTTTTAATCGCATAAAAAAAGTTTTCCAAGATAAAAATTTCACTAAATTAATGCTCTTTCTCGGTAGTTGGAACTTTTCCGTTAATTTAGCTGTTCCTTTCTTCACGGTCTTTATTCTGCAAGGATTAGAATTAAGCCTTAGTTTTGTTTTAATCTTAACAACTCTAACTCAAATAGTCAGTGTCCTTGTAATGGGGACTTGGGGAAAAATCAGTGACACACTCAGCAATAAATCAATTCTACAAGTTTCTGCTCCTATTTACATTTTATGTATTTTCCTCTTCCTTTTTACAGGTACTCCTGATAAACATTTTTTAACTATTCCCCTGTTAATTTTAATTTACGCACTTATGGGAATTGCTCAAGCAGGCATCACTCTTGCCTCCAACAATATCGCGCTGAAACTAGCACCAAAAGGAAGTGCAGCTATTTATCTTTCCGTTAACGGAACCTTAAATGCCGCCATGGCCGGAACTGCTCCGATTTTAGGCGGTCTTTTTGCTGATTTCTTTACTTATAAAGAGTTATCTTTGAATTTAATCTGGTCGACAGCGACTGACTTTAAAGACTTTACTCTCTTCTATATGCACCATTGGGATTTCTTTTTTCTATTTGCAGCTATTCTAGCTATTGGCTCTCTAACCTTTTTAAAAAGAATTCGAGAAGAAGGAGAGGTGACAGAAAAAGTCGTTATTTCCTCTTTTTTATCTGACTTTTCAAAAAGCTTAAATGCATCCTATTTATTACCTTATAAAATTTTTCTTTTTCTTTCTCGTAAGAAATATAAAGAAAAAATAGAAAAAGAAAAACAAAAATAATAAATTATCGTTCTTGATTTTTTTGCTTTATCAGACTAGAAAATGTTAAGGTTCCTTTTCCTTCGTTTTCTCTTGATGAGACGCCTTCCCCGGATGAGTGCAAATGTGTCTCAGACTTGAATTGTTGATGCTCAAATCGACCTTCTGAGGATCGTTTGGCGTCTTTGTTGTCCCGTATCCCTTTTTCTTGAGCATTTTTGACATAACACGCATTGCTTTCGGATCCGCCGGCAACACCTTTCCTTCCTGTATACGTCGAAAGTTCTTGTTGAGCTTTTTCTTCGTTGTTTTGTACCGCCCTGAGAAAGTCAACAACTTTGCCTCCTTGATTTTCTTCTTTATTTTTCGAAATAATGACATTTTTTTGTTCCCTTCTATTAATTAATTGAGATAAAATTTCCATTTTTTTTGCTGCTTCATATCTATGATTAACCTTAACCTCATAAAGAGAAGCTAATTGATGTCGCATTAACCTTTTTGTAGGGTTATCTGCTCTACGATATCTTTCTCCCAAATATTGAAAAGACAAAGAAACAACTTCTGAATGAGTCAATTCAGACCCTAACGCTTGAATATCAAATTTTATATCATTCAAAGCAACTTTCTTTGCCATCTTTTCTAATTTTTGTAACCCAGCCATAGTCGGGCTGATTTGCGTATCACCTTTTACCGCAGCAATACAATCTACTTGAAGCCCATTATGCTCTAAAAAACGTCTAAATGTATTAACGGAAGATCCTGTTGTTATAATATCTTCTACTAAAACAATTTGAGCATTAGGAATGACATTTTGAATACGTTCAAAAAAATGAGGATCATACGCTTCGTACAAACGAGGAGACATTAGTCTATCTCCATTCTTCACACTCTTCATCATAGAAGTATGTAGTGAAGCAATATGTTCATCTCCAATTAAATATAAACTATTATTTTCAGATGTCTTTTTTGCCAAAAAACGAGCAAAAACAACTGGAATTTGATTTAATCGGCTTGTCCCGGGCACAGAGAAAAAAACAGTTTTCCTTTCTTTATCTAATAAAGACTGCAACTCTTGAGTTTTATCTTCTGTCCAAAACTTTTCAATCAAAGCTTCTGCTGCTTTTGCATCTCCTTTTTTAGCCTGAAGAAATAAAGGATCAACTAAGATTTCATCTTTATGCTTTTTATCGAAGATACTCAAACCGGGTCTGAGTGTTTTATAAACCTGATCTTTTTTTGACATTTTTCCCTCTTAATAAGAAAATTATATCAAAAAAATGTCAAAAAGTCAAAATTTCATTTTTTGTAGATTGACTTTTAATTCTAAAAATGATATCTAGGAGTAATAAGCTCTTCAAAAAAGGAAGGAAAGAAATATGCGTTTCATTTTTTTATTCAAGCGTTGGGGGGCCGCCCCAGCCGGGGGGGGTGGGGGGGGGGTGGGGGGGGTTTGGTGGGGGGTGTGGGGGGGGGGGGGGGGGTGGTGGTGTGGGGTTGGGGG
>CASDQF010000069.1 GCA_949282845.1 uncultured Alphaproteobacteria bacterium
AAAAACTATTTTTGATGAGCTTGATGCAACTCTATCACTTTTTTGATTTTATCATTTATAGAATGGTGTGGATAACGTTCTTCGACAGTATCAACATAAGGTTGGAATTCCGCAGCCACCGGTCGCATAGCTTGAGGAATATGACTTTCCTTATAAGGCATACACCCCGTTAACAGCGCTCGAGCAACAACCATATTAGCCAACATTTGAGCTTCGTTTCCCGGCTGATTAAAATGGGTTTCAAACTCTTTTTCCATTCCTAAGAACATACTTCTCCGAAACTCTTCATAAATAATGTCTGCTTTTTTTGCACCTTCAATGTTAACTTCCATTCTTATTTTCCTTTCAATATAAAAAAAGCACTTCCCGGAGGAAGTGCTTGGTTCAGTAAAATCTAATTAAATACTAAATATGTGAACCCCTCCAGGATTTGATATCAAATTCTAGTAGTAGTAGGTTCAAAGTTTTATTGATAAAACGCATATTTATTTTCCTTTCTTTTTTTACTATCTCAAATAAAAATGGCTTTGTCAATCTTTTTATTTCAACTTAAAATATTTTTCAATACACTGTTTAAAATCTTCTCCTCGCTCTTCAAAAGAGTGATAAAGATGATAGCTCGGCGCTCCGGGAGATAAAAGAACAACATCGCCTGAAACAGCTTGTTGTTGCACTTGTTTAACTGCATCAGCGATAGAACTACACTTTTGTGTCTTAATTTTTCTATTCAGCGCTTCTTGATAAATACGCTCTCCTGTATCTGGCAAAGTAAGCAAATAAATAGTTGGATGTTGTTGAACATACTCTAACAAAATCTGATAGTCCTGCTGACGTTCAAAACCTCCGACGAGAAGAAAAATTTTCCGACCTTCAAAAGCTTTTAACGCAGCGACAGCCGTTTCAGGAGTTGTTGAAATACTATCATCAACAAAGCAAACACCTTTTATTTCAGCAATAGTCTGTAAACGATGAGGAAGTGGTTGAAAAGAGTTCAGCAAAGTTTCAATTCCCTTTAAAGGTAGACCTAACGCTTTAACAACACTTAAAACGGCACAGATATTTTCTAAATTATGCTGACCTTTTAAGTTCGTAATTTGTGATGTTTCAAATAACTTTTGTGAAACGTCATAAAACCATCCGTTCTCTATATGAATCCCTTCTGTATTATTAAATAAAATAACATTTTCCATTTTTTGAGCATAACGCATAGACAAATCATTTTGAGCGTTCAAAAAAGCGATTTGACCAGAATGACGAATTCTTAATAAATTTATTTTATCATTATAATATTGTTCGTGAGAACCATGCCAATCCACATGTTCCGGATATAAATTAACAACGACATTCATATCAGACGGTTCCGTCAGATCTGCACATTGATAACTGGATAGCTCCGCAACTAAATAATCTAATTCTTTTCCCCATAAAGAAATCAACGGAACACCAATATTACCCCCGAGTCCTGTTTTAAAACCCATTCCTGTTAAAACATGCGCGATTAAGGAAGAAGTCGTACTTTTCCCTTTTGTTCCCGTTACGGCAATTCTTTTTAAACGAGGGCGATTATTCATCAAATACAAATTTGTTCCTGATAAAAATTGAACGCCCTTCTCTTTGGCTTCTTGTATAATAGGTAAATAAAGACTAATACCCGGACTTTTAAAAACAACATTAAAAGAAGATAAATCAACATTATTTCCATCAAGCCAATCGAACTTTATACCATGTTCATCGAAGAAACGCTTTAAAGCTTCTCCTTCTCTTCCTTTTCCCCAAACAGCGATTTTTAAATTAGATAATTCCGTTAAACGCATCAAAAAACTCCTCTGGTATCAAATCAGATGGAACATATTCAAACACTTCCTTTTCTAAAGAAGCTTGATCGTCTTGTATCCGTGGATAAAAATATTGAACCAATATATCCTCTTTCCAATCTTTCATTTGCCCTAATTTTAAGAACGCTAACCGACATTCGGCAGCCGTTCCGACACATTCAAACGGCTTATGCCCTGAAAATCCCAATAGTTCAGAATAACCTTCTGCTTGTTTTAAATCATTAAGCGGATTAAAACCAATAGAGCTAATTAAAGTATCTTTTGCCATAAAAGGAGCTAGCATCAAAAAAACAAAACGACATTTATCACACGCACCACACCACCTATCCAACCTTTTAGCTTGATTTAAATGAAAAGCATGATTACAGCTTGTAAAAGCGGTAAAATAATCTTTACATTTCTGACTAAACAATGCGGCAATTTTCATTTCGGAAAAGGGCCGCAATAAAGAAAAATAATGAAATTCAGGTAAAATAGATTGCGTCAATTCAAAAAAACGCTTCTCAAACTCAATAGATTTGCTCCATTGATGATTAACATTCAGCTCTCCCTGCATTAAATTTCCTTCATTAGCTGAACGCTCACAGCTCATAACAACATATCGTTTACGGTATAAAACGGCTGACAAAAGCAAAATAAAAGCAATGATTCCTGTAATAGGCACATGCCCGTTCTTAAATAAGGGGTTCTTTTCGAACAAAAGAGGAGACAAAACGCGTTGAATTGTTATCTCCGGAAGACCTGCGGCTTTTTTACACGCTTCTATAGGAGAAGCTGTATTAACGGAAAAAAGAGTTGTCTTAATGGGAGCATTTCTTAACATCTCAATTGTCAAACAACTATCTTTTCCCCCTCCGACCGGAACAAAAGCTTCAGAAGGTAAGTTTAAATAAACCGGTTTTTCCGATAGAGTCGACTTAAAGGGAAAATGAATTTTCCCTTGTAAATTAATTCCGTTTTCAACAGCAAACTGTCCTAATCCTGCGACATAAAAAGTTTCAAAAAAGTTGGCTTCTTGTTGAGTTAAAGAGTAAGCTTTTATTTCTATGACAGAAGGCAACAAAGCTTTAAAATAACTAATGCCTGCCGCAATATGAAGAAGCTCGCAGCATCTTCTGACCAGTGATAAATTTAAATCGACAAAAGGTGCTCCCGGAAAGAAAATTTTCTCCTCGAAAAGAAAACCACCACAACGATAAAAAAGAGATAATTTTCCTGTCTCTGTATTAAAATCATATTTTTCGAAACAAAACGATGTCGTCACAAAAAGCCTTTCTTTTTTATTGATGAAGTCAAATAAATATCTTATATTATAAAAAAATATTCAAGCTTTTTTAAAGGAGAATAGAATGAACAGCACAGATAAAAGCCTCAAAAAGAAAGAAAATCAGGAAAAAAAATCTTCATCTAAACTACTTCATCCTTCTCGTTTAACATGGCTCATTGCGGCTTTCTTATTGATTTTGGCACTCATCGTCATTATTCCAATTGCTCGCTTTTCCTCTATGGAATCGAAAGATCATTTAAAAGTTGGCTTACTTGCCGTACATACAAAAGACTATGCAAAAGCTGAACGACATCTAATCCAAGCTGCTCAATCAAATGAAGCACAAGCTGCGTTTGTTTTGGGTTCTCTTTATTTAGATGGGAAAACACAAGACAAACAGCAAAATCCAGAAAAGGCTTTAAAATACTTTGAACAAGCCGCTAATCTTGGCTCTATGGATGGTCAATATATGGCTGCTTTACTTTATGATCGTAAAAAAGATACGCCGGAAAACAAAGAAAAAGCTCTTGATTGGGGACTTCTTGCCGCTGCGCAAGGTGATACTGCAGCCCTTTATGCCGTCGCCGTTTGGCTAGAAAGAGGATATTCAGGACAACCAGAACCATTAATTGCTCTATCTATGTATGAGCAAGCTGCAGCACGTGGTCATAAAAATGCGATGACTAGTTTAATTGCTATTTATTCAGAAGGAAATAATGATATTCCAAAAAATCTAAAACGAGCCGCTTACTGGCGTGATCAACTACAAAAAACAAATGCAGGGATACAAACTTTAAAATGAAAATAACATACCGTAAAGATTATCAAGCTCCAACTTATGCAGTTGAAGCTGTAGAATTAGATTTTACATTAGATGAAAAACAAACAATCGTTAAAAATCATATGTGCTTAAAAAGAATAAGCGCAGATAAAACAGCTCCTCTTCGACTAGATGGTAAATATTTAAAGCTAAACCGCATTGCCCTCAATAACAGAGAATTATCTGAAAAAGAGTATCAATTAGATTCAGAGGGCCTTACTCTAACGAATTTACCAGAAGAATTTATTTTAGATATAGAAACTCAAATAAATCCAAAAGAAAATACTCGTTTATCCGGCCTTTATGCAACCAATATCGGATTAGCCACGCAATGTGAACCGGAAGGCTTTAGAACCATTACCTATTATCCGGATCATCCCGATATTATGGCTCCCTTTAAGGTAACTATTCATGCGGACAGAAAAAAATACCCTGTTTTACTTTCCAATGGAAATAAAATTTATGAAGACGAAGGAACTGTTATTTGGGAAGATCCTTTTAAAAAGCCATCTTATCTATTTGCTTTGGTTGCGGGAAATTTAGCTCATATAGAAGATTCTTATATCACTTCATCGGGCCGTCATGTCACTCTTAAAATCTGGTGCGAACAAGGAAAACAAGAGCGTTTACAGTGGGCTATGGAAAGCTTAAAACGTGCCATGAAATGGGATGAGGAAGCTTTTGGTCGTGAATACGATTTGGATTTATTCAATATCGTTGCTATTAGTGATTTTAATGCCGGAGCGATGGAAAATAAAAGCTTAAATATTTTCAATGATACTTGTCTGCTAGCAGATTCTCAAACAGCGACAGATGCCACTTTTGAATATGTTGAAGGCGTTGTTGGTCATGAATATTTCCATAACTGGAGTGGAGATCGTGTCACAGCGAGAGACTGGTTTAATCTTTCACTAAAGGAAGGCTTTACTGTTTTTCGTGATCAAAGCTTTACCGCCGATATGCGTTCCGCCGTTGTAAAACGAATGGATGATGTTGCTTTATTAAAACAATATCAATTTCCGGAAGATGATGGTCCTTTGGCTCATCCCGTACGTCCTGAATCTTTTGCAACAATCGAAAATTTTTATACAACGACTGTTTATGACAAAGGTGCAGAACTCATCCGTATGCAGCAAAAAATTGTTGGCAAAGAGGGATTTAGAAAAGGATGTGATTTATATTTTTCTCGTCACGATGGTCAAGCAGTTACAATTGATGAGTTTGTTAAGTGTATCGAAGATGCTAATCAAAAAGATCTTTCTCAATTTATGCGCTGGTATAGTATTGCCGGTCGACCGACAGTCTCTGTAGAAGAAAAATATGATTATAAATCAAAAACTTATTCTATAAAATTAAAGCAAGAAATAAAGAATTGCTCCGAGTCTTTTATGATTCCTCTTGAAATTGGATTATTAGATTCTTCTGGCAACGAAAGACATCATCAACTTCTTCTGTTAACTCAAAATGAACAAACATTCACCTTTTCCGACTTTTCGGAAAAACCTATTCTCTCTATTAACCGCGACTTTACGGCTCCAGTGTCTCTAAATATAAACTACACCGATAAAGAAAGACTTTGCCTCATTCAACATGACACAGATTTATTCAATCGATATGAGGTTGGACAAGAGTATGCTACTCAATGCATGATTGAAATGGTAGAAAAGAAAGATATGTCTGTTCGAAATGAGCTATTGGAAGCCTTTGGAACTTACTTAAAATTAGCAAAAGCAGATCCGGCTTTTGTTGCTCGAGCTCTCATTTTTCCCTCGGAAACATATGTAGGAGAAAAATTACAAATCTTTGATATAGAGGGTATTTTAAAGGCACGCAAAACCTTAAGAAAGGCTTTTGCTCAAAAACATCAAAAGGATTTGGAAAAACTGTATGATGAAATGAAAACAGAAAAACCCTATTCGCCTCTTTTTGGGCAAGCGGGAAAACGAGCTCTAAAAAATGTAGCCTTGAGCTATTTATCTCTACTTGGAAAGGGAGAGGCCTTTATTCAATATCAAACCTCAGACAATTTAACAGACCGTATTGCTGCTCTTTCAGCCTTAATAAATAATCAACTGAAGGGCAAAGAAGAAGCTCTGGAAGATTTTTATAACAAATATAAAGATGACCATATTGTTATCAATAAGTGGCTTGCTTTACAAGCGACAGAGGAAAATGAAAATGTAGTAGATACTGTCCGTCGTCTGGCACAAAGTTCTGCTTTTATTCTTACAAACCCGAACAAAGTTCGAGCTTTATTAGGTAGTTTTTCGCATAATTTAAAAGCTTTCCATAGACCAGATGGTAAAGGATATGCCCTTATTGCTGACTATGTTATAGAGCTGAATGCTTTAAATCCACAAATAGCTGAAAGCTTAGTCAGACCTTTAACACGTTGGAAATTCTTTGATGAAAATCGAAGTACTCATATGAAAAATGAATTAACGCGTATTTTAAAAACACCTGATTTATCCGTTAATTTACAGGAATCTGTTTCAAAAGCCCTTTCCTTTTCTTGACCGAACTTCGATTTTATACTAAGCTATCTTTAGTTCAATAGAAAAGGAAGGGAAACATGGTTGGATATATCATTAAATTTTTTCTAATGGCAACCATTTTTGGGGGTATTTTAAAAGCTTATTTTGATTTTCCTTTTATTAATGAAAATCCAAAAACTTCTGCAGCTATTTTAATCCTTGCAGTCAGTTTTTTAATTTGGGCTTTTCCATATCTTCTTCGCTTTTTTTTAAAATTTCTTTTATTTGTTTTAGTTATCGGCGGTTTTTGCTTTTTACTTTGGAAAGTCTTCGGTTTAACTTTTGGGCTTTTACCAGAGCGCGAAGAAACAAAATCAATGCCACAACAAGTTGAAACTCTACAAGAAAAAGCTAATCATTCAGCTCCTCTGCCAGGACTTTCTGAAGAAGATGCGCGAAGAGCTCAAGAAATTTCTCAATATGCCAATGCAACAGATGAAATTTCCGGAAAAGTCACAGAAGTTCGAAGTGCTTATTTGATTAAAGTAGGTCCCTCTTATATTAAACTTTATGGAATTGATGGACCTGATCCTGCTCAAACATGTAAAGATCGTATGGGGCAAAATTATCCCTGTGGCGTCATGAGCAAAGAAGCAATGGAACGACTTGTTTTAAATAAAGTTTTGTTTTGTTCTCCTGTTGGTGGGGATAATGTCGGTAACTTTATTGCGACCTGTCGTATTGACAATGTCGATATCGGTGCAGCTATTGTTTACAGTGGTTGGGCTGTTGCAGATCGCTCCGCATCAAAAGTATATATCCCTTATGAAGAAGATGCTCATAGAAAAAAACAAGGTTTATGGGAAGGAAAATTCATTGCTCCTTGGAATTGGCGCCGCATGAATGGTGTTGTTCCTTCTTCTGCCAAACAAAACACCAAGAAAAAAAGTTTCTTCGGATTATTTTAAATGAAACAATTTCATATTACCTCTTTAAAAGAAACAAAAAATTTAGCTTCTCGTTTTGCTAAGCTGCTTAAAATAGGCGACATTATTGCTTTAGAAGGAAACTTAGGAGTCGGTAAAACAGCTTTTACACGCTTTCTCATTCAATCTTTGACAAAAAATAATGAAGAAGTACCGAGTCCAACTTTTACCCTTCTTCAGACTTATGATGCTCCTGATTTTCCGATTTATCATTTTGATCTATATCGACTAGAAAAACCACAAGATGTTTATGAGCTGGGAATAGAAGATGCTTTTGCAGAAGGTGTTTCTTTAATTGAATGGCCAAATAAAATGGGACATCTCTTGCCATTAAAAAAAGTCTTAACAATCAAAATTGACCTTCAAAATGAAGAACGCGATTTTACTTTTTCATCTCAAAATTCTAACTGGATTGAAAGGCTAAAATCGTGGAAAGAATAGAACAAATTCAATACTTCCTAAGACATTGCGGACTGGATGCTTCAAAGTTAACATGGCTTCCCTCAGATGCCTCTTTTCGTCATTATGGACGAATAAAAGATGAAAAAAAATCTTATATTCTCATGGACGCTCCCGCACCAGAACTGCCTGAACAATTTGAGTTGATAGATAAAATACTTTCCAAAAACGGTCTTAGCGTTCCTTTTATTTATGAACACGATTTTAAAAATGGCTTTCTATTACTCGAAGATTTTGGAGATGATACTTACACACACCTGCTTGCACAAGGAGAAAACGAAGAAAATTTATATAAATTAGCGCTTGATTCACTATTTAAAATTCAAGAAATTAGAGATTTCGAAGGTATTCCTTTTTACGACCATAATTGGTTAACTTATGGATTATCTACTTTTCTGGACTGGTTCGTTCCATTAGCTATTTCTAAATCTCTTCCGAATATAGCTATTCAAGATTTTTATCAGTTATGGCAAGAACTTTATCAAGAAGCCATGAAATCTCCTCAGGGCTTAATTCTAATCGATTATCATGTTGACAACATGCTTCGCCTTCCGAACAGAACAGGTTATCAAGCGTGTGGGCTTTTAGATTTCCAAGACGCTCGTGTTGGCCCTTTTGCCTATGATTTAGCTTCTCTTTTAGAAGACGCAAGACGAGATGTTTCTCCTTCTATTCGGCAAAAAATGTGGTCATATTATATGGAGAAAGGGGTTGTCGGAGACAAAGTCATCTTTGAAAAAGCTTACCATATTTTAGCGGCCAAACGCCACATTCGTGTTATTGGCGTTTTTACTCGTTTAAAAGCGCGTGATCATAAAAATAAATATCTATGTCATATTCCTCGTGTATGGAAGCTATTGGAAAGTCATTTGGATGAACCCTACTTAAAATCTTTAAAAGATTGGCTAAATACTTATCTTCCCTCAGAATATCGAAAGGTCCCCGCATGTCTTCAAACATCAACATAGGTTTTATTTTGGCTGCAGGACGCGGAACGCGTATGCGAGAATTAACGGAAGCTTGTCCTAAACCTTTAATCCAAGTTAAAGGAAAAGCTTTAATCGATTATAATGTAGAAAGACTTCTTGCGGCACACATTAAAACAATTTATGTCAATTTGTTTTATAAAGGAGATATGATACGAACTCACTTAGAAAAAAATTATCCTCATGTTAATTTCCATTTTATAGAAGATTACATGCCTGGTTTGGAAACAGGTGGAGGAGTTTTCCAAATCTTGCCTGAATTAACACAGCAAGCTCCTGATGGATTTTTTGTTTTAAATAGTGATATGGTTTTAGAAGAAAGTACTCCATTATCTTTAGAAAGGCTTCAACAACATTGGAACCCTCAAGAAATGGATGTATTGCTTTTATTTCAACCTGTGGAAATGTTGTATCCGGTAGGACAAGACGGTAATTATTTTTTAGAAAACAATCTTCCTAGACGACAAAAACCGAATGAAAAAAATATTCCATTTTTATTTGCAGGTACTCAAATTTTACATCCACGCGCATTCCGAAATGCGCCACAAGGACCTTTTTCATTACGTGATATTTATGATCAAGCAGAAAAACAACATAAATTAGGTTATGTTATTCATCAAAAGCGTCTTTTCCATGTCGGAACGCCTGAAGCTGTTAAAATTGCGGAGAAATTATTATGATTTATACTATTTCTTCTGTTCATTCTTTCAGTGACTTATTAGCTTCTCATCTTTTAGAAAAACAAACTGACGAGTGGGGATTATCTAAAACAACTTTAATTGTTCCGACAAGGCGAGCCGCAAAGACAATCAAAGAAGCTTTTTTGAGACAGAGTCTTGGTAAAATACTCTTACTTCCTAAAATAACACCCATTTCTGATATTGAAGTCATCAGTCCGGACATACCTGAAGCAATACCGCCTTTAGAGCGCCAACTTTTGCTGATGCGTCTCATTCAAAAAACAGGAGGAATTAATCCTGAGCAAGCTTTTGGTTTAGCTGCCTCTTTAGCGGAGCTTTTGGATGAAATGATACAGTTTGATATTCCTTTTGAACGTTTAGATAATATTGTTCCAGACATATTCTCCGAACATTGGCAACAAACACTTTGTTTTTTAGATATTATTCGCACACATTGGCCTCGTATCTTAAACGAGATGAATTTAATAGATCCAGCCAAACGACAAATAAAAGTTTTAGAAAAATTAACACAATCCTGGCATCAAAGCACGCCTAATCATCCTATTATAGCTGCAGGCTTTACAGGCGGTTTCCCATATCTTGAAAAATTTTTAAAAGAAATATTTTCTTTGCCTAAAGGAGAAATTTTCTTACCTAATCTTGACTTAGAGTCAGATGAAGAAGATTGGAAAGCTTTAGATGAAACACACCCTCAATTCCATTTGAAGAAACTATTAAAAGAAATCGGCATTAAGCGTTCAGATGTGAAAGAATTAAAACCTATCATGACTCCCCGTAAATTATTAATTGAACGTGCCTTAAAACCAGCCTCTCGAACACATACATGGTCAAATGAAACTCCGTTGGATAAAAACGTCCTTGATAACTTAACTTATTTTTTATGTAAAGGTCCTGAAACAGAAGCAATGATCATTGCTTTAAACTTAAGAAAAGTGCTAGAAACACCCGGGAAAACAGGAGCACTTGTCACGACAGATCGTGATTTAGCCCGACGAGTGACTGCTGAAATGCGACGTTGGAACATTCAGCTTGATGATAGTGCTGGAACACCTTTATCCAGGACGAATGTTGGAACTTTTCTTTTACTATTGGCTGAAGCTGCTTATACAGGAAAAGCTCAAGATTTACTGGCACTTTTAAAACATCCTTTAGCAACAGACGGTGCATCATTTACAGAATTTCGTCGAAAAGTACATTTTTGGGAAAAAGAAGCCCGCCTTTCAGAAGAAGTTTTTTCTCCACCACTTAAAACAGACATCCAAAGCTTTTTCAAATTTTTTAATAACCCGATTAAAATTCCTGTTCCTACACTTTTAAAAGCTCATTTAGAGGTTGCTCAACAACTCGCCACAAGTGCCGACAAGTCTGGTTCAGATCGCCTTTGGTCTCATGAAGATGGACAAGCAACTTCTGAATTGTTAACAACTTTAATAGCTTATGCCGATAAAATGGAGGAAATAGAACCTGCTTTTTATCCCTCTTTATTAAAATCTATTTTAGATACAGTCGTTGTTCGCCCTAAATATGGCATGCATCCAAGACTAGATATTTTAGGACCTATTGAAGCCAGATTACAGAATCCAGATGTTGTGATTATTGCCGGATTAAATGAAGAAACTTTCCCAGAATTGCCAAGCTGTGATCCTTGGCTCAGTCGACCAATGCGTAATGCTTTAGGTATGCGTGCTCCAGAAGAAAAAATCGGTATTTCAGCGCATGATTTTTCTCATATCTTTCTCGCTCCTGAAGTTATTTTAACACGCTCTTTAAAAAAGAACGGAACACCCACTATTCCTTCTCGATGGCTATCAAGACTAGAAGCTGTTTTAGAAGCCTCAAAATTAACTCTGCCTATTCAAACGGATCAAATTCTGGAACAACTGATTGAAACAAAGAATTTTGAACCTATTCAAAGACCTCAACCCAAACCTCCTTTAGAAAGTCGTCCGAATCGCCTTTCTATCACTCAAATTGAAACACTCATGAAAGATCCTTACTCTATTTATGCTAAACAAATTTTAAAATTACGCAAGTTGTCTGATCTTGATGAGCCCTTATCTATCAAAGAATACGGTATTGCAGTTCACCAAGCTTTAGAAAGCTTCCTAAAGCTTAAGGAAAACGAACAATCTTTAGAAAACTTATTACAGTTAGGCGAAAAAGAATTTGAAAAAGCTGGATTTAATGAAGCAAATACTGCCTTCTGGAAACCTAAATTTGAACGGATGGCAAATTGGTTCTTTAACCAACAAAATCAACGATTGAATAGAAAAGCACATTTTATTCTAGAAGCACCAGCCAATTTACAGATCGACGTCGAAGGAAAAAACTTTGAACTATACGGAAAAGCAGATCGAATAGATATTTTTCCAGACAAAACAGCAGAAATTATTGATTATAAGACCGGAACACCTCCGACACAAACAGATGTAAAATCTGGTTATGCGCCACAATTGGTTTTAGAGGGTATCTTGTTAATGAATGATGCTTTCGGAGAAAAAACTTCTAACCTGCAAATTACCGATTTAAGTTATTGGAGACTTTCTGGAACAAAGAAAGGTGGAGAAATCCATTCTATCTTACCTAAACGCAATAAAAACTTTTCGCTGAACGCTCTTATCGAGCAATCGTTAGAAGGCTTAAAAGAATTAATTGCTTTTTTTAATGATGAAAACAATCCCTACGCCTCTTGTCCAGATCCCAAGAACAAGCCGCGGTATAATGACTACGAACATCTAGCCAGAGTTCAAGAATGGCTCATTAATGAAGAGGAGTAAGAATGACTAGCCTTTCTCTAAAAGAAGAAGCTACAAAAGCTCAACAAATTGCTTGTCAACCTGAAATTTCTGCTTGGGTTTCAGCTTCCGCTGGCTCAGGCAAAACGAAAGTTCTAACTGATCGTGTCTTAAATTTGTTATTATCTGGTGCAGAAGCAGAAAAAATTCTTTGCATTACCTTTACAAAAACAGCTGCTGCCGAAATGGCAAATCGTCTAAACAAAATCCTCCGCGAATGGGCTATGCTCTCTACGGCCGATTTGTCAAAGCAACTGAAACAATTAACAGGACAAAGTGATGTATCTCATTTGGTTAACAAAGCAAGAGGCCTTTTTGCACACATTCTAGAAGTTAAAGGCGGCATGAAAATTATGACTATACACAGTTTTTGCCAGAGTGTTTTAAAACGTTTTCCTCTAGAAACAGGAATCTCCCCTTCTTTTGAAGTGTTGGATGATAATAAAGATGCTAAAATTTTACTATCAACAGCTATTCGAACAATCGTAACAGACGCCCAGTATGCTGAATCATTAAGAATCGTATCTGACTATAAAACAGAACAAAGCTTTACAGAATTGATGCAATCATTAGGGAAAGAACGTAATAAGCTAAAAAGAGTACTCGATTCCGCCATGGGTTTAAAAGGAATTGAAGAAAAACTTTATCAATTATTTTCCTTTTCTCCCTTAGATACAGAAGAAAGCTTAATACAAAAAATTTATACCGGAGACGATTGGGAAGGTTATCAAAGTCAATTTTTAACACAGAAAAAAGAAATTTTATCAAAAGTCAAAAAATCTTCAGACCCACATCAGCTTCAAACTGCCCAAGAAATTTTAGAAACGCTCGATAAAATAAAAGCGCTTAAAACAGTTCAGGCCACTATGGCTTTTTTAAAGTTAAGTTTAGCTGTTTTAGAAAAATATGAAGATTTAAAAAGACAAAAAGGACTTTTAGATTTCGATGATCTAATTCTATATGCGCGTCACTTATTAGAAGAATCCAATATGGCTGCATGGGTTTTATACAAACTGGACGGTGGCATTGATCATATCTTAGTCGATGAAGCACAAGATACCTCTCCGGATGCTTGGTCTGTTATTCAATATTTATGTGAAGAATTTTTCAGTGGTCAAGGACGTAGTGAAAAAAACAGAACCTTATTTGTCGTTGGAGATAGAAAGCAATCTATTTATCGTTTTCAGGGAGCAGATCCGGATGCTTTTGAAAAAATGCACGCTTTATTTAAAGAGCGTGTTTTAACATCTAAACATGAATGGAAAGATGTTCCTCTAAATATTTCATTTAGATCAACACAACCGATTTTAGATCTTGTAAACTACTTGCTTAAACATCAACATGCAAAAGCCGGAGTTGTTCTTGATCATGAAGACACGACACACTTAGCCTCTCGAGAAGGTGAAGGTGGATTAGTTGAAGTCTGGCCTGTAGAAGAATATGAGAAAGAAAATAAAATAGAGAAAGTTTGGCCTCTTCCTCGCATTCACTCTAACGAAGCCTTACCTTCTGTCAGACTTGCACGAAAAATTGCAATCCGCATAAAAAAAATGTTAGCGGAAAAAGAACTTCTTGTCTCTCAAAATCGTCCTATCCGTCCCGGAGATATTATGATTCTTGTTCAAAGGCGTAATCAATTTTTATCAGATTTAGTTCGAGCATTAAAAGAAAATAATGTTCCTGTTGCCGGACTTGACAGATTAATTTTAACTCAAGATATGGCCGTCATGGATTTAATTTCTCTTGGTGAATTTCTACTTTTACCGGAAGATGATTTAACTTTAGCAGAAGTTTTAAAAAGTCCTCTTTTCAATCTTTCAGAAGAAGAACTTTTTAATCTTGCATATCATCGCGGTGTTCAAACTTTATGGTCTCAACTCCATCGAAAGCAACCTACTATTTATGCTCAATTAAAAGAACTTCTGGCTTTAACAGATACCATGCCTCCATTTGAACTCTACACCTATATCTTAAGCGTTCTAAAAGGACGAGAAGCTTTCTTAAAACAAATGGGAAATGAAGCCGGAGAGGCTTTAGATGAATTTCTAAATCTTGCTTTACAATTTGAGAAAACAAATACACCTTCTCTACAAGGCTTTCTAAAATGGTTAAAAAGTGATGAAATTGAAATTAAACGTGACTTAGAGCAAGATACAATTGATGCTGTTCGTATTATGACTGTTCATGGCTCAAAAGGATTACAAGCCAATATTGTCTTTTTACCAGACACATGTCGAAAACCAAACAAAGCTCCATCTTTCGTCTGGATGAATCAGCTTCCTTTATGGCTCCCTCGTAAAGAAATTCAAAGTAGTTTATGCATACCTTGGATCAATGCTGTCAAAAAACAAGATGAAGAAGAATATAATCGACTATTATATGTCGCTGTCACTCGGGCAAAAGACAGACTCTATATTGCCGGCTACGAAACAGGAAGACCCTCTTTAAGCAATAACTGGCATGAAATGATTTCTTCTGCCATTCCTGGATATGACGCTAAAACAAAAATTATTCTAACTTCTGAACAAACAAAACAAATACCAGAAAAAAAAGAAATAGAAACTTTTAAAGAAGAAAAAGTTTTACCAAATTGGTTCTTTAAAGAAGCACCTGAAGAACCCATGCCACCCAAACCTTTATCACCTTCAAAGATGAAAAATGAAGAACCTCCGCAAGCTTCTCCTCTCACACCACAGCAAGAACAAGCTATGCGCAGAGGAACATATATTCATCGGCTATTACAAGTCTTACCAGATATGTCTCCAAAAGAGCGAACAACTTTCTTAAAAGATCTTCAAGTAAAAGAGTTTGAAGCTCCTCTTAATCTATTAGATTTATTTAACAATCAAAATCTTAAAAAACTTTTCTCATCAAATTCTTTATCAGAAGTTCCGATTGTCGGAACGGTGAACGGACTTGTTATTTCCGGACAAATTGATCGACTTGTTATTTTACCAGATGAGGTACTTATTGTTGATTTCAAAACAAATACTAACCCACCAAAACAACTTTCAGATGTTCCTCCTCTTTATATAGAGCAAATGAATGCATATAAATGCTTGCTTAAAAATCTTTTTCAAGGTAAAAAAATAAGAAGCTTTTTATTATGGACAACAACAATGGAACTTATGGAGTTAGAATGAAAAAAATTATTTTAATAATTTTCACCAGTCTTATGATTACAGCTTGTTCAACAAGCTCTCAACAAACAGTTCCCAGCATGAAAGGTTTCAAATCTTATCAAATTCCAGCTAATCATACCATGATGGCTGTGTGGGTAAAAAATGGCATGAAACCTTCTCAAAAAGTTCGTATTTATATTGACGGAAATGCTAAAACAACAGGATTTTTTGGAAAAAAAAGACCCACAGTAGAAAACCCGATAGCAAAAGAATTAGCTCTTAAAGATCCTTACCCTTATATCATTTATCTTGGAAGAACCTGTTATTACATTGAACAAAATGTCTGTAAGCCTATTACTTGGGAAAAAGGAAAATATATGCCGGAAATCATTGATGAGATGAAGTTATCAATTGAAAGACTGCAAAAAAAGTATCGTATTTCTGAAATAGAACTTATTGGTTATGACGGTGGTGGAACTATTGCTCTTCTTTTAGCAACACGCATTCGTCAAATTCCAGTAAAAGTTATTACAATTGCCGGCATTGTCAATACAGAACATTATGCTCTGTTCCATGATGAAGAACTTCCTGAAGGTTCTTTGAATCCGGCAGATGAGAGTTACCTTTCCGCGCGTATTCCTCAAGTTCATTATGTCGGTGGTCAAGATCAAGTCATGCCTATTGCTTTCACAAAGGATTTCGTTAAAAAATTACCTAAGCCCGTTTCAGCGCAAGTAAAAGCTATACCGAGTGCAACACATGATAACTGGCTTAATTATAATTTAGACTTTTAATTATACATAAAAGCATAAGCGTTTAAATAAGCAGCAAAAACAATCCACAATAAATAAGGGATTAATAGACGTGCTGATAATTTTGAATAACGATAAAACTCTTTCATCATTTCGCCGACAAAAAAAGTTAAAGCAAATATAATTAAAAAAGAATAAAAAAGCATATGAGCTTCAAAAAAAGTGTAAACCCATAAAACTTGTGTCACCAATTGATAGTAAAAATATTGATGAGAGGCTAACGACCAAACAAGCCAAGCTGACACAGAAATCATACCATACAAAATAAACCAAACAAAAGCAAAAACCCAATCTGGCGGTGTCCCTGGAGATTGAAATAAACCATGATACCAATTTATATTTTCCGGACTTCCTGTCCAAACACTTGTTAAAAATCCGCTTCCATAGGTTAAAAGAATTAATAGTAAAAGTCTTAAAGAACTCTTCGGAGACAATGGTTGAAATTGAAGCATTTATTTTTCCTTTCTTTTGAGTAAATACAAGATAGCATTCTCAATTCTCTGTAATTCAGAAGGAGCTGACAAGGAATGTCCTGCCCCCTTAACAATTCGAACTTCGACATCCTGGCTGACTAATTGCTCCTTAATCTGAAAAGCAATTTTCTGAGGAACCAATTTATCTTCATCTCCATTGAATAAAAGAACCGATCCCTCATAAGGAATTGGCTTTTCAAGCAACAAATAAGATTCTGCATCTTTAAATAAATCATAGGTAAAACAATATCCTTGAGTTTCTTCAGAAGGTCCTAAAACTTCTCCTTTTTTTAAGCGATTACGGTAATCCTCCGTCAACACTTCATTCCAAAGCCGTTTTGTAAAGTCTGGTCCCGCCGCTAATCCAATCACGCCCATAATTCGGTTTGGTAGATTCATGGCTGTTAAAAGAGCTATCCATCCTCCCATACTACTTCCCAATAAAATCTGAGGACCTGTTGTAAACTTTTCTATCATATCCAAAGCGTCCTGCAAACAACGACTAATACGAATATCTTTAGCTTCTCCCCAAGATTTCCCATGACCAGAAAAATCAAACGATAAATAAGAAAGTCCTAAATTCTTTGCCGTTTCTTCTAAAAAAGCTCCCTTTTTACTATCTTTAGAAGACATAAGACCATGTAGATAAATTAATCCCGGAGAAGATCTTTCTTCTTTTTCATAGCTGAGAAAAGTACCATCAGAACGGCGATATATTCCTGTTGTCATTTCATTTCCTTTGTTGCTCTTTTTTACAAAATAAGATAATACATTAAAAAGAAAAAAGAAACAGGAATCTGAAATGAAGCTCTTTAAAAAGATAATTTTATCACTGATTGACATTCTCATGCCAGGAAGATGCTACATATGTGGTCAGATTATTGAAGGAAAAAGTTCTTTATGTCCGGAATGTTATAAAAAAATAACATTTTTATCTCATCAATGCTGCCCTGTTTGTGGAAAACCTTATCTTTTTCCTCAAGAAAAAGAAGCAATTTGTCAAAATTGCTTAAAAGAAAAACCAAAGCTGAAAAGATTTAGAGCGGTCTTTACTTACGACACTTATTCTCGCGAACTTATTTTACCTTTTAAACACGCAGATAGAACAGATATGGCACCTTTCTTTTCTAAATTAATGTTTCAAACTGGACAAGAGTTAATTGACGATTGTGATATTATCATTCCTGTTCCATTACACCCTCGACGTTTACTAAAAAGAAAATATAATCAAGCAGCTCTTCTCGCTCAAGGAATTGCTTCTCTATGTCAAAAAAAGATGTTATCAAACACCTTATTAAGAGTAATCAATACAAAACCACAAGGACACGACAATCGTCGTCAAAGAATAAAAAACGTTAAAAATGCTTTTCTTGTCAAAAAAGAAAAAGATGTTTACGGTAAAAAAATTTTACTAATTGATGATGTGTATACAACAGGAGCCACACTTAATGCCTGCGCCGAAAGTTTATATGCTGCCGGTGCAAAACGCGTGGAAGGATTAACCCTTGCTCGTGTCTGTCACTTTTTTAAAGAAAACTATTAAATTTTTCTTTTTTTTTCAAAATGTAGTCATATTGAATCTTTATTTCTTTATCATATACTAAAGTAGTTTTTTTATGAAGAGGTTCTATATGCTTAAGCCAGTTAAGATTTTTACTTTTTCCACCTTTTTTATCATAATTTTAATTACTTTTTTTTCATTGTTCTCAAATTCACACGCAGCTAAAGTCAATCGTCGTGCACATATTGTTTGTAAAATCGATGAAATAGCATATTGGGATGGCTCTCGTGCTTATTGTTGTAATGGAACAGCTTATGAAGTAAGCGAATATCGCTGGGCTTGTTGTCAAGAACCAACACCAAAAGCACTTAAAGATATAAAAGGAAATCGCTATTGTTGTTCAGAAGATGTTGATTATGCAGCGGATTCAGGCTCTCAATATCAAGGTCGAGGATGCTGTCTCCCTGGCATGATGGAAATGACTTATGTTTATCCGCAACCTACAAGTAGTTACGATGAAACGAATACATCGAGTGTATGTTGTTACCCAGGAGAAAATCCCTTTTATTCTCTTGCAGCCAGCTATCTTGGCAGAACGCTGGGTTGTTGCCCTTCTAATATGGAAGTGGTATCCGGTGAGCACTGGTATTTGCAAAAGCCCTATCGAGGTCTTAAATGTTGTACACCAGGCTCTACTTTTGAAACTTGTTGCCAACCAGGAGATAATCCTCAACCGACTCTAACACTCAGAGGAACAAAGCTATGCTGCCCTATGGGAGCAACTGCATCAAGCGGAAGATGCTGTAACTCTGATGAAGAACCTTCTGCTTATACGACTTATAAAGAATATTATGGCAGTTGGATAGAAGATACAATTAATAATGATGCTTGTTGCAAAAAAGGACAAGTTTATACCTATGATGGTTGTTGTGATGCAGCTAATGCCATAAGTAAGGAATTTTGGGATTTAGGACATCACAAAAAAGCATTGCGGTGTGGATAATTAAGCAATAATTTCTGCAATTTTTATAAAAGGTTTCCTTATGGGAAACCTTTTAATATATTTATTTAAACTACCTTAATTTATCTAAGAAAGAAAATAATTTTATAAATTATCCCTTTAGCGTATCTAGAAGCTTTTCATAACTCATAACATGACTTACCGGACCTAAAGAAGCAAGCGTTGGCTTTTGTGTAAATAAATAATCCGCAATCTGTTTCAGCATATGTACATCTACTTCGTTGATACGTTGCATGGTTTCTTCTTTTGAAATCACTCGCCCATAAATAGCCATGCTCCGCGCATTACTTTCTGCGCGAGAAGAAGTACTTTCACGTTTCATCAAAACATGTGCTCGTAGCTGAGCCTTTGCTCGTTCTATTTCTTCTTCTTTTAGGGTATCCCCAACCTTTTTCAACTCATCACAGACAACAGGTAAGAGTTCTGCTGCTTGTTTTTCTCCTGTTCCGGCAAAAATACCAAAAGTTCCTCCATCCTCATAAGCAGAAGCAAATGCATAAATAGCATAAACCAAACCTCTTTTTTCTCTAATCTCTTGGAAAAGACGAGATGACATACCTCCCCCCAAAAGAGTAGATAATATTGTTTGTGCATAATACAAAGGATGACTGTAGGTTACACAAGGAAAACCTAAAACTAAATTAACCTGCTCTATTTTCTTTTTTTCTCGATACTCCCCACCTTCATAACATGCCGCTGACATTTGACGACCTCCTGTTAATTTCAGTTTTGTCATCAATTTTTCTATCTCAGCAACCAGATATTCATGTTTAATATTACCTGCTGCAGAGACAATAACTCGTGGTGCAGTGTATTCATCATGCATATATGATAATAAAGTTTCTCTTGAAATATCAGAAACAGTTTGAGTTGTCCCTAAAATAGAACGCCCAAAAGCTTGATCCGGATAAGCAGTACTTTGATAATACTCAAAAACCGCATCATCCGGTGCATCATATGTTTGCCCAATTTCTTGAATAATGACACCTTTTTCTCGCTCTAATTCTTCTTCATCCATCGTTGCATTTTGAAAAATATCTGTCAAAATATCCAAAGCCAATTTGGTATTCTCTTTTAAGACTTTTACATAATAAGCCGTCACATCTCGAGAAGTATAAGCATTAATAATGCCTCCGACATTTTCAATTTCTTCTGCTATTTTTAAAGCTGAACGAGATGTTGTTCCTTTAAAAGCCATATGCTCTAACAAATGAGAAATACCATTGATTTTTTCTTCTTCATAACGAGCGCCTACCGAGACCCAAATTCCCAAAGAAACCGTCTCCACATCAGGCATTTCATCTGTTAATACACGAATTTTATTTGATAGTTGTTTAACCTTTACCATTTTTTTCTCTCCAAAAAAAAAGCCCTTCCGTTCCTTCTGAGGTGGAAGGGCTGACAATTGATAAGATTTTATTCTAACATTTCTCTGTTTGATGTCACAGAAACCTCTCCCGGAGCAACTTCAGTTATTGTCTCTTCAACAACTTCCTGAGGTGAAACAGCTTCTGTATCAACAACAACCGGCACATTAGGAACTGTCACGCCATTGATTTTAATATCTTGCATTTTAGTCCCGTCTACCGGAGCTTTTGTTTTAACAATAACTTCTATTGGAGCTACTTCATATTCAGTCACTGTTTTTTCGTGAATAATTGTCTTTGGTTCTTCACATTGACAAGGAGGAACCAACTCATCATCACACTCACAATCACATCCTTCTAACAGTTCATTATTTGGATTGGCTGGCTCTGAAAAGCGCAAAAGCGCATATCCTGTTCCACCGCCACGAGAAGTCTGTCCGACGCCAAAGGTATAATAAGCGCCTAAAATTCCGTAATCAAAATCAATATAATCAACACTATAAGTAGCATTAACAGCTGTTACGCCATTTGCTGTAAATCGGCATTCAAACCCCGGAGCTTCAATTGTAATTTTATCCGGCGAAGAAACAACCAGTTCATTTAAAGAGGCCTGGCACTCTGGGTAAGTATCATTCAAATTAATTTTATAATCTAAAACAAAAGTTAAAGTCGATTGTTCAGATGAAGGCTTTGTATCAACAACTCTGGCTGAAGGAACCGTCACTAAAGATCCCGTAACTCCAGCTTGGACATTAAATTCAATTCCGTCATTCAAACATACCTTAACGGATGGATCTGCATCACAAAGCAAAACACGACGGTTAATGTTATTGGCTAACATTGAACCTAATTTATTATATAAAAATTCACGTGTCATCATAGAACGAGCAGCTTTACATTGTTTTGAGCGACATACAACAACAGCATCAGGAGAAACAACCTGTGCTGCGACTGTCCAAGAGCTTAAAATAAAAGCACTAGCCATGACAGAAAAGAATAATTTTGAATGTACCATATTTATTCCACCTTTATGTTGATAACCTTTTTTCTTTTTAAATCATTCCAAAATATTTTGCAATACTTATTTATCACGCCACCCTAAACATTGATTCCAAGCAGCCAAAATAGCAACCCCGGCAGTTTCAGCTCTTAAAATTCTGGCTCCTAAATTTAAACTAATAGAATGAGAAAATTGTTCTAGCTTTTGTATTTCTGAGCTTTCAAATCCACCTTCTGGTCCGATAAGAAAAGCGATAGGACGCGCTGGAGCTTTTAAACTTTCTCCTTTTCCCCGCTCATTCAGATAAAAAAGAGTTCTATTTTCAGGAAAAGAATTCAAAAAAGCATCTAAATAAACGGGTGTCTCAATCAGAGGAACTGACAACCGCTCACATTGTTCTGCAGCTTCAATAGCTCTCAAAAACAATTTTTCCAAGTTAAAATGAGAAACAACAGTACGATGAGTTATCACAGGGACAAACTTTGAAACACCTAACTCTGTTGCTTTTTCAATTAACCAATCCATTTTATCTTTTTTTATTGGAGAAAAGCAAAGCCAAACATCCGGAAGCGTTTCTTCATTTTGAGTTCGAGTTTGATTTAAAACTCGAATAAGAGCTGTTCTTTTAGAAACGTCTTCTACTTCAGCCAACCACTCACCATCACGACCATTAAATAAGAATAGCTGACTTCCCTTTTCTTGGCGCATAACATGAAAAAGATAGTGAAAGTGATTTTCTGAAGGCTGAAAACAACATTCCTTATTTAAATCATCGGTGACATATAAACGAATCCCCATTATACCTCCCTACGCAAGAATACAACTGTCACATCATCTGGTGGCGGTGGAGGCGCATAAGCAAAAAAATCCTGCATAAGTGCACTAACAACAGACTTTGCATCAGGATTGGACATATGTTTTAGTGCCATTTGAGCAAAAGCCTCTTCTCCCAATCGTTCTCCTTGTTCATTCGGAGACTCAGTCAAAGCATCACTATAGAGTAAAAGTTCAGAACCTTTTGGAAATGGTGTTTGATAATTATGATATAAAGCATGTTTACTAATACCAAGAGGCATACCATCAGCGTTTAAAAGACGTTCTTTTCCATCAACGACTAACACTGGTTTAGGTACGCCTGCTGCAGAATAAGTCATTACATTTTTGGTTAAATCTATAACAGCTAAAAAGAAAGTAGCAAACTGCCCTCTAGGCAAAAGTGTTAGAAGTTGGGAATTCATCATAGCCATAGCAGAAGCAGGAATTTCAATATTCAAATGATCCATTTGAGTAATTAAAGCATGCAACCGAAAAGTATTTAATGCGGCAGACATTCCATGACCGGAGAAATCACAAATATAAACGGCAACCTTTGTCTCTGAAAGAGGAATAAGCTCCCAAAAATCTCCACCCAAACGAGAAGATGGTTCAAAATGTTGTGCAAAGTCTAAATGATATCTCTCACGAATATTTTGAAGCATTATCTCAGACGGCAAAAGCGTACGCTGCATTCTTTGTGCCGAAACCAATTCCTCTTCTATTTGTTCAAGTTGTTTTTCTAAATGTTTGATAAGTAATCTGTTTTCTAAGTGAACTTTAATTCTTGAGAAAAATTCCAAAGGATTAATCGGTTTAGTAATAAAGTCTGTTGCTCCTGTACGAAAAGTCTTATCACGTGCCTCTCGTGTATCACTGGCAGTTTCAATTAAAACGGGAATATTTTGTGTAGATGGAGAAGACTTCAAATGATGCAATACATCATAGCCATTCATTCGAGGCATTGTTATATCTAAAATGATTAAATCTGGCTTAAATGTTTCAACTTTCTTTAATCCCTCAACACCATCTGTTGCACATTCAACCATATTAATGCCAATAACATTTAATAAGCGATAAAGCATCGTTTGATTAGATAAATTATCTTCAATAATTAAAACACGACATTCACTAACATTTGGACGGACATACGCATGATGACTATTAGTATCTTCCTCCTCCTCAGAATGAATGTAAGTATTCTCTGCCGATGTGTAATCTTCCTTTAATCCGAAAGTTAAATTCATTTCACGTCCATAGTCATCAATCGTACAAGAATCGGCTATGCCGGCAATAAATAGAAGTCCTCGCCCCGTTTTATTATGCATATTATCCAAAGAACGATTATAAAGAGCGTCTTTAATGACATACCCTGCACCTTCATCTCGTACTTTGATTTCTAATTTACTGTCATTCCAGTGTGCCGAAATATAAATACTCTTTCGAGCAAAAGCAGGATCATTTAAACGCTCTGTCAAAATCCGACCATACTCCATAAAAAGGCGAGCTGATTGTCGATATGCACTGCTGATTTGTAAATTACCATGAATTAAGCCATTAACAATTGCTTCATGTAAAGCCATATGGATCCCTGCGGAACGATCTTCTGTTAAATTAAGGCGTTTATTGAGAGCATTCACAAAAATCTGAGCAACATCGCAATTATAAATAACTGGACAAGTTAAAAGAAATGATAAGCTTTTCTCAAATTGAGGCCTTTGTATTCCTGTCATAAAATCATGGATAGAATCATCCATAGCTTGAGCATCAATAATAGACTCTATAGGTAATGAAAAAAGCTCTTTCAATCGAAGATCATTAAACTCATCGGCCACCAAAATCAAATGTTCTGGATAATTTTCGTTTTTTACAGCATCTAATAAAGGCTTTTTCTCTGAAGGAAATAAAGTTAAATCTTCTGCTGCAGCAATTGCCTGAACACGAGAAACAGACACCAAATCACCAGTCACAAATCGTTCCATTCAAAAGCCCCCTATGATTTAACAAACAACAAATTATTTTATTGGCTTTGAATTTAAATTGCAAGGAATTTTCCAAAAAAGCTCTTTTTAAAAATACCTCTTAACGATTTTCATAACTTTACGAATCGTTTCGTCCTTTTCCCCATCTGTACGAATATAGTGCCAAGAAATTTCACCCAAATCTTGTTCTGATTGTTTCTGAAGGGCTTCTTTTGTCTTAATATCAGAAGGATTATTCAATCTTTCCTGAACACGTTTAGCACGAATTCGTAAGGGAGCTTCCATCCAGAAACCAACTGATTTGAAATTCATTCGTCTTGCCAAATCTTCAGCTAAATAGCGCTCTTTTGGACTATAAAACAAAGCATCCATAATAACAGAATAACCAGCAATTAGAGCTTGTTTTGCTTGACGACGCATCTCTTTATATACTTTTTTCTCCATTTCAGACGTATAATATTGTTCATCTAATTCAACATCAAAACGAACACCCACTAATTGTTTACGAACAATATCATCTCGAATAATAACAGCTCCAAAAGGACAAGGAAATTGCCATGCAATTTCTCGCGCTACACGAGACTTACCACTTCCTGACAAACCGCCACAACAAACCAAAAAAGGCTTTTTTCGAGCTTTCGGCAGAAACTTAAAAAAGTCCGTATTGTTTTGACAAGCCAAGTAATGATTAAAAAAAATAGAATTAATCCTTCGATCCGTAATAGCTAAAATAGCCGACATAAAAAGAGAAAAATATAATAATACCTCTTTTTTCTTAATAAAACTCGTTTGATGAAAAATAAACTGACCATCACAAAATTCTATGTCTTTTAAAAAAGGATAGCGCCTTTGCTTATTTAATTCACTAAAAGCTTCAGCAAAATGCATAATTTCAAAACGACCTATTTTCCCTTCTTTATAAGCATCTGCGATATTCATCATACACTTCCCTGCTCTAATGATAACATAACAGGATCAACTCCCATTCTAAGTAATGCTGTTTTCCATCTGTCTTTTAAAGGGCAATCAAAAAGCAACGTATCATCTGAAGGTAAAACAAGCCAAGAATTACCTGCTATCTCGGCTTCTAATTGTCCTGCAGTCCAACTGGAATGCCCTAAGGCAATCAAATGTTTTTTTGGTCCTTTTCCTTCTGCGATATCCTTCAAAATGTCCGTTGTTGCCGTTAATGAAATGTCTTTTGCAATAGAAACTGTCTGTTCATTACCATAATCCGATGAATGTAAAATAAAACCTCGGATAGAATCCATTGGCCCTCCCATTAACACCGGCGGATAATTTTTTTGTTCTCCCAATGGCAATTTAAGCTGTAAAAGAATCTCTGAAAAAGCGACATGATGCGCCACTTTATTAATAACAAGCCCCATTGTTCCTTCTTTTTCATCGTCGGAACAAATATAAACAACCGCTTTTTCAAAACGTTGATCTCGCATTCCCGGCATTGCAATCAAACATTTATCAACCAGTGGACCAGAAACAAAAGAAAAATCTTTATTCTTCGTCATTACTGAGTCCGATGTTATCCATCACTTCAGCCATATCATGATTGTCATCGCCCAATTCAGAAGCATCTTCCAAGACATCTACGGCCTCTTCTGCATCTGCGAAATCCTCATCAGAGACAACTGTTGCAATCAATTCTTCTTCATCAACCTCTTTCTCTGGGATGTCTTTTTTAGCGTTTTTCAAAATAGCTTTTGTATGTGCCTCAAGGAATTCATCAGCATTATACTCCGCACCGCATTTTGGACAAACGAACTCTTTTTTACGCATATCATAAAAAAAAGTACCACAACCGACGCATTTTCTTTTTGTTCCCCATTCTGGTTTCGCCATATTTCTCTCCGTTATCATTAAAGTAAAATATTCTTCTCAAGAATGCGTATGCTACTATATTTTCCTCTTGTCAACATAAAATTTTAAAAATATGATGTTTTTATCATTTTTTAAAAGGAGAAATAATGATTATTGCAATTGATGGAACATCGGCAGCAGGAAAAGGAACTTTAGCTGCCAATTTGGTTAAAAAACTTGACTTCGCTTACTTAGACACAGGTGCACTTTTCCGTGCAGTTGGACAAATTTTAATTAAAGAAAACCAAAAACCGGAGGATAAAGAAAAAGCTATAAAAGCTGCGGAAAGCCTCTCACCAGAAAATATTTTAAGTTTACAAAAAGACCCCTCCATTCGAACAGAAGAATGCGGTTCTGCAGCATCAAAAGTTGCTGCCATTCCCGAAGTTCGACAAATTTTATTAAAATTTCAACGTCGATTCGCTCTTCAACCGGTAAAAGAAGACGGAACACCTGCCGCTGGCGCTATTCTAGATGGTCGAGATATTGGAACGGTTGTATGTCCGGATGCTCAAATGAAAGTCTTTCTTACAGCTTCTGCTGAAGTGCGCGCACAAAGGAGATTAAAAGAGTTGCAAGAAAAAGGAATCTGTGCTATATACGACGAAATCTTGAAAAAGGTTAAGGAACGTGATGCACGGGATACAAATCGTGAAACTGCACCTTTAAAACCCGCAGCAGATGCACTTTTCCTTGATACTTCCTCGATGACTGCGGATGATGTCTTTGCCATTGTCCTCAGAGAAATGAAAGGCAAAGGTTTAATTTAAAGACCGTCGGAGCCAACCGGCTGGCAGGAAAAAAAATAAAAAAGTAAAGGATATTTTATATGAATAACTCTGTAAATGTTGAGACAACCGTCTCTAAAGAAGATTTTGCTTCTCTTTTAGACGAATTTATGGGAACCGATAAAGGTCTCCAAGGCACTGTTGTTAATGGAACTATCGTTGCAATTGATGACGACTCCGTTACAATCGATGTAGGGCTAAAATCCGAAGGCAGAATCGCTCTGCGTGAATTTGGCGCAAATGCTGACTTAAAAGTCGGTGACAAAGTAGATGTCTTTGTCGATAAATATGAAGACAAAGATGGACAAGTTGTTCTCTCTCGTGAAAAAGCTCGTAGAGAAGAAGCTTGGGGTGAATTAGAAAAATCTCTTGAAAAAGGAGAGCAAGTTATTGGAACCATTTTTGGTCGTGTCAAAGGTGGATTTACTGTTGATTTAAATGGTGCTGTCGCTTTCTTACCTGGCAGCCAAATCGATGTTCGTCCAATTCGTGATGTCACTCCGTTAATTGGTGTTGCCCAACCATTCCAAATCTTAAAAATGGATAAGCTGCGTGGAAATATTGTTGTTTCTCGTCGTGCCGTTTTGGAAGAATCTCGTTCAGAACAACGTTCCGAAATTATTAAAAACCTTTCTGAAGGACAAGTTGTTGACGGGGTTGTTAAAAATATCACAGATTATGGCGCCTTCATTGATTTAGGTGGAGTTGACGGATTACTGCATGTCACAGACATTTCTTGGAAGAGAATTAATCATCCTTCCGAAGCTTTGTCTGTCGGTCAAAATGTTAAAGTTCAAATTATAAAATTCAACCCAGACACACAACGTATCTCCTTGGGAATGAAACAATTAGAGACAGATCCTTGGGAAGGTGTCGATGCAAAATATCCTGTCGGAACACACTTAAAAGGACGCATTACCAATATTACAGATTATGGCGCTTTCGTTGAACTTGATCAAGGAATTGAAGGTCTTGTTCATGTGTCTGAAATGAGCTGGACAAAGAAAAACATTCATCCATCTAAATTGGTCTCTACAAGTGAAGAAGTGGATGTTGTTGTTTTAGATGTCGACCAAAGCAAACGTCGTATTTCATTGGGAATTAAGCAATGCCAAGAAAACCCATGGAAAGCTTTTGCTGACACGCACAAAGTCGGCGATGTGATTGAAGGTGAAATTCGCAATATTACAGAGTTTGGTTTATTCCTTGGATTAAACTCCGAAATCGATGGCATGATTCACATGTCTGATTTATCTTGGGACAAACCGGGTGAAGAAGCGATTAAAGAATATAAAAAAGGTCAAACAATTCAAGCAAAAATCTTGGATATTGATGTTGAAAAAGAACGTGTCAGCTTGGGTGTAAAACAACTCACACAAGACCCGTTCGAAGGTGCTGCTTCCGATATCAAAAAAGGTGATGTTGTCACGGCAATCGTCTCTGGTATCGAAGAGAGCGGAATTTCTGTAGAAGTTAATGGCTTGAAGGGTTTCATCAAAAAAACAGACTTAGCAAAAGATCGTTCTGAACAAAAACCCGATCGTTTTGCCGTTGGTGAAAAAGTCGATGCTAAAGTCACGTCTTTAGATGCAAAAAATCATAAGATTACTTTATCCATCAAAGCTCGTGAAATCGATGAAGAAAAACAAGCCATGGCTGAATTCGGTTCAACCGATTCTGGAGCTTCTTTAGGAGATATTTTGGGTGCTGCTTTAAAAAACGCTAAAAAAGCAAAAACTCAAAAGGAAGAAACTGCAGAAGAAAAACCTGCCAAAAAGAAAACAACAAAGAAAAAAGCAACTGAAGACGCTAAGGAAGAAGAAAAAGCCGACGAAGCAACTGAAGAAAAAGCTGAATAATTCTTTTGTTTTCCATAAAAAAGCCTCTACCCTTGTAGAGGCTTTTTTTCTACTAAATAAAATTGCTTTTTCATTGACACACCTTATCCCTTATGATTAAGTAAACAAAAAAGGAGATAAAACATGAAATTAATCTATTTGTTATTATGTGGACTGCTCACCTTCTCTGTCACAGCAAATGAACTTAACAAAGAATACACACAACTTGCCCCAATCATGGAATCTCTTGAAAAAGGTGATTCTTCTTCAATTGAAGCCTTACAACCTTTCTTAAAACAAGAAAATTCAGTTGCTTATGTTTTAATGGGAACTTTATATGAAGAAGGGAAAATTATTCCAAAAGATGAAAAAAAAGCTGTCGAATACTTTCAAAAAGCGGCAGACAAAGGCAATCAAATGGGAGAAATCTACTTGGCTGACATGCTCCTTCAAGGAAACGGCATAAGCCAAAATATTCAAAAGGCCAAAGAATTATACGCAAAAGCCGCACTAGGAGATACACCTCACCTTAAAATTGACGCGTTAAAAAAATTGGCTCAAATCCAAGAATTAGAATTAAGCATAACAATGAACCAACTTTTCTATGAAGCCGCTATGCAAGGTGATTCTTTTTCAATGATTACTCTTGCCAATCAATGTTATCAAAAAAGCGACTTGCCTTGTTCTTATATTTGGTATTCTCTGGCCGCTCAAACGAATGCCTTCACAGAGCCAGAAAAACAAGAAAAAATAAAAAAACTTCTCAATTTAATCAAAGGAGAAATGACACTCAATCAGATTACAGAAGCTGAGAAAAAAATTAAAGAAATGGAAAATAATATCCAACCTCTTTCACAAAAAGAAAATGTACAACGCTCATCTTCTTTGTCTGAAAATTCAGAAGGAAAAAAATCAGAACAAGCAGAAAAAGTTAATCAAAAAGAAGAAAAAATACTTCATAAAATTCCTACGACAAAGCCAACGCCGAAAGAACTCGTAATAGTCAATCCGGAACTCCCTGAAAAATTAAAATCTTGTCAAGATATCTCTTCTATTCGTGAAGGCTGTTATATAGATATTTTAAACACAACAGATAAAGAACATCCTGCTCCTTTCTTTTACGAAAATGCAGCTCAAAAAACAGGCGTAGATTTATCTGCGATTGAACTCCATAATGTTGACTATGCCTCATCAACTATTCCACCAGAACATGCTGCGCGGATTTATATTCCTGCCACTAAAATACCAAAGACGGAATAAAAATTGACAACAAATTTTTTTTTGTTAGAATTTACCTATTAAATTATGTAGAACATGAGAGGTTATTCATGCTGATTACAGTTTGGCTATTGCGTTTATTATTTCTTATCTGGATTTTTGGTTTCCTTTTTATTCTTATATCCAAAATAATCCACAGAACTTTAAAATTTAAAACTCTCGGAATTTGGGTTTTCCTTCTTTTCCCATTCTTATGCTTATCTTCAAAAGGAAGGCAGAAAATTAAGGAGGAAATTTTAAAATGAAACTAAAATTTGGATCAATTATCATACTCGCTATTATTTTGATTATTGTTGCTATTAGCTTTTCCGGTGTTAAAGTTATTGATACAGGCTATCGTGGAATTAAGACTCGCTTTGGAGAAGTGATTGGTTCTCCTTTACCAGAAGGAATTTACTTTTATAATCCGATTACGACTGATATTCAAGAAATTGATACAAAAGTTCAACGTTATACATTAAAAATGAGTGCTTATACAAAAGATGTACAACAAGCTGATTTAACAATCACAATCAATAGCAGTTTAAATGACAACAATGTTCATTTACTTTATCAAGAAATTGGCTTAGGTTATCGCGATAAAGTTATTTTCCCTCAAATTTTAAGAGCCGCTAAAGATACGATTGGAAAATGGGAAGCTGATGTTTTAGTCTCTAATCGAGAAAAGGCAGCTGATGAAATTTTAGCTTCATTAAAAGAAGCTTTGGAACCAAATCATATTCTGGTCCAAAGTGTTATTATCGAAGATATCAACTACTCATCCCAATTTGAAAGAGCTATTGAAGAAAAACAAATTGCAACACAAGACGCTATCAAAGCGAAGAATAGGACAAAACAAGTAGAAGAAGAAGCTAACCAAAAAATATTAAGTGCGAAAGCTGAAGCAGAAAGTATGCGCATTCGCTCTCAAGCACTTAGCCAAAATCAAAACTTAGTTGCTTATGAAGCAGTCCAAAAATGGGATGGTAAATTACCGGTTAATATTTACGGTAATGCCCCTATTCCATTTCTTAACATTCAATAACAAATCTCAAGTAAACGAAAGGCTTTAAAGCCTTTCGTTTACTTTTTCCTTTTCTATGGACTCGAAGGATTTTTTCTTTTTCTCTTGACAATACAACGCTTTGTGTTTATAAATTTTCCGTTCGATAAAGGGTGTATAGCTC
>CASDQF010000070.1 GCA_949282845.1 uncultured Alphaproteobacteria bacterium
TATTGAGTTTTCAACACATCATTCACAGAGTAAACAGCTTTTACAACTATGTATTCTTTTAATTTCTCTGACTGTGTTGCCGTCAAATAAAGAGCGGGAGCAATAATAAAGACGAACCAAATAAAAATTAAAAATTTTGCTATTCTTTTTGGTGTCGATTTCTGTTTTAAAACCTTATATTCTTCTCCTACAATTGCTTTCTTAGCCATTTTTTCCTCCATTCAAAATAATGAAGGTATCATAGCACAAAAAAAAGCCCTCTTTCAAGAGGGCTTTTTATAAGTATTTTCTTATTGAACGATTTGAATGCTATCGACATCAATTTCAAGTTTTGTCCACCCTTTATCAACTTCTCCGCGAAGCTCTACCTTATCTTGAGGTGTTACAGTTAAATTACGCCATAAATCTTCATCAATCTCAACCGTAATCGTACCAGTAGCATCTTCAAATTGATAATTTTCTCCACCCAAATACTTTGTAATATGACCGACCAAAATGACATTGGTATCATCTCGCATTTCTTTAGCATCTTGAACCGTTGTGGCAGATAAAGCCGAAGGCCCCTTAAAGCCGCCTTGAGCAAAAGCAGCTGTACTCATTGTTAATGAAGTTAAAATCGCAGCAGTCAATATTTTTTTCATTTTTTTCCCTTTCTTAATTATACCATTATATAATCTAGAGTATATTCTTGATCTTTTCAAGGGACTTCTATTCTTTTCATCAAAATGACATAAACAAGCTTACTCTAATATGCTCTTGCATAAATCACATCTAAAGTAGCATCTCTCCCTGTTAACAGACATTTTCCTGTCGTCCCCGTCTGATCGAAAGGACAGCATCTGATTGTGATTTTCATTTCTTTTAATTTTTCAAGAGTATCTTCGTCACCACACCATTTTCCGCGAACAAACCCGACAGTCGGAACATCTGTTCTCTCCAAGAAAACATTTTGATTCGCAAAATAAGCCTCAAAAGCTTCCGGAGTTGTAATATCAGTATGAACATTTGCCTCTAATCTTTTTTTAGCACGCATAAACATTTCCTTCTGAATAGCTTCTAATCGAGCACCTGCAGAAGCTACAAAAGCATCGAAATCTACAAATTCTTTCCAATTGTCAGCTGTAATATGTATCCGTGTTCTCATTAAAACAGAATGTTTTTCCATATCTCGTGGACCAACTTCAATAATAATCGGAGCACCTTTTCGTGTCCATTCCCACATTTTATCAACAGCCTCTTTAGCTCTATTATCTACACGTACGCGAAGCTTTTCTCCGAACGCCGATTGTTGTTTCAAAGCAACATATAATTTTTCAGCATATTCATTCACCGCATCAATTTTTGTTTTATCTTTATAAAGAGGAATAATAATAATTTGTTGAGGTGCAACAACAGGTGGAACAACCATTCCTTCATCATCCGCATGAGACATAATCAACCCACCGATTAAACGTGTGGAGACACCCCAAGACGCTGTCGCTGCATATTCTAATTTTCCTTCTTTATTTTGAAATTGGATATTCGCAGCTTTAGCAAAATTTTTTCCTAAGTTATGTGAAGTCCCGGCTTGTAAAGCTCTTCCATCTTGCATCATCGGCTCGAAAGTATAAGTATTAACGGCCCCGGCAAATTTTTCATGCGGCGGTTTAACACCGGGAATGACAGGTATCGCTAAACAATTTTCTGCTAAATCCATATAAACATTCAACATCGTTTTAGCTTCTTCTTCCGCCTGCTCTACCGTTTCATGAGCCGTATGTCCCTCTTGCCATAGAAACTCACGCGTTCTCAGAAAAATACGTGGACGCATTTCCCAACGCACAACATTCGCCCACTGATTAATCATAACAGGTAAATCACGATAAGACTTAACCCATTTTGCAAAAGAATCTGCAATAATTGTCTCAGATGTCGGACGAACAATTAAAGGTTCTTCCAACTCTCCACTCGGAACCAGCTCTCCATCTTTCTTTTCCAAACGAGAGTGTGTGACGACAGCCATCTCTTTAGCAAAGCCTTCTACATGTTCTGCTTCTTTCTTAAAAAAGCTCAATGGAATAAATAAAGGAAAATAACAGTTATCATGACCTGTTTCTTTAATTTTATCATCCAACAACCGTTGTATACGCTCCCAAATCCCATATCCCCATGGTTTAATGACCATACATCCAGGTGAAACTGAAAGCTCTGCCATTTCCGCGGCAGTAATTACATTTTGATACCATTCTGGATAATTAGTTGAACGTGTATTTTGTAAAGTCATTTTTTATTTTCCTTTCTTTCCTTAGGCGCGTTATTGTATGAATTTTCCCCAAAAGTGTCAAGCTTTACTAAAGCTCATTTCTTTTAAAATAACCTTGATTTTTTTCTTTGGTTATGATATTATTCCTTTGTTTTCAGTAAAATAGGGAGGTAGAAATGCTTTTCTCTTTTAAAAAAAATAAAATCCTGTTAGCATTATCAGCCATTTTATGTGGGACAACTCTTTTGTCCGCAGCGCCCAATGCTATTTCTCCACAAAAATCTCCGGTAAAAGTAAACAGATGTGGTAAAAAAGGAAGACCGACTACTCGACGTTCAAGCACTCCCCCAAAATATACAGCAAAAACGGATCAACTACCTTTGTTAAGTCAGCCCGTCTATGTCCCGTTATGTTGTGATGGTGTTCGAAGTGCTATTCAACAAGAACTAGGAAAAAGAAATAATCAAATGCCACCAAAAGGTTCTCGTTATTGCTTAAAATATAAACTCCCGATAGATCTTAGCAAATGTCATAGTTCTTCTTGCAAACAAAAAGAATGATGCTTAATTTATCTTGATTTTCAGCTTATTTCCTTCTATACTCTTCTTGCCAAGTAATTGGCTATGATGCTAAACGGAAAGCGAAATAGGCGTAGTGGACTCGGGGGCGGTACCCGACACCTCCACCATTTTATGGGGGTGAAATAGGTTCGACACGCGTAGTAAAGGCTTTTTCTTGTATCCGGTATTGTTCCACCGTTATCGGGCTAAATTGTTAAATGCGAATGATAATTTCGCTCCAGTTGCTGTTGCTGCGTAAGCTGCATAGCAACGCTTAAATCCCTTGGGTGATGAGAACTTAAGGTGGGGTTGGAGCTTCCCTAGCAACAGAAAAGCTCCGCTTTATTTGCGAGGAAAAATGGCTATCGATTATCAAAAAATCATCAATACAACTTTTCTAAACGTTGTGCGTCAAGTTTTAACGGAAACTGCCGAAAATGGATTAGAACAACCTAATCATTTTTATATTACATTTCAAACCAATGCTCGAGATGTCAATATCCCAGATTTTCTTAAACAACGTTATCCTGATGAAATGACAATTGTTTTACAACATCAATTTCAGAACCTAACGGTTGATGAAAAGTGTTTTTCTGTTGATTTAAGTTTCAATGGTAAATTTTGGAATTTAACTATTCCATTTTCTTCTTTAATCGCCTTTGCAGACCCTTCTGCACAATTTGCGCTACAATTCCAGCCACAAAATGATCCTGTTCCAATGACCGTCCCGAAAACTCAACAAACTGCGGAAGTCATCGATTTAAACGCTCTTAGGAACGGGAAATGAAAAAACACTCTCTTGTCATTCAAGGACATGCGACAAGCGTTTCATTAGAAGAAGAATTTTGGAATGCTTTAAAAGAAATAGCATATAATCGAAATATATCTTTAATTGCGTTGATTACAGATATTGACGCTCAAAGAACAACAAATTTATCTAGCGCTCTTAGGGTCTTTATTTTAAAAGAGCTTCAAAAAAATACTTCATCCAATTAAGATTTTTTAAATACCAAGCACCGTATAATTTTGTTTAAATCAGGCACACTCATTACAAATTCAAAGCCCTGCTTTTTTGCTAATTCTAAAACAGCTTTTTCTTGTCCTATTCCAATTTCGAACACAAGCAACCCTCCCTTTTCTAATAAGACAGGAGTGTCTTTTACCAACCGACGATAAGCATCTAGCCCATCTATTCCGCCATCTAACGCAATTTTCGGATCATATTCTCGAACTTCTTTATCTAGTTTGCTAATTTCTTCCGTCGGAATATACGGCGGGTTTGAAATAACAACATCAAAAGTTCCTAAATGATCTGTCCAACCTACTTTATTCCAATCTTTTTGCAAGAAAGAGGCTCGAGAACATATTTCCCCATTTTCCCGGGCAATTTTTAAAGCAGCTTCAGAAACATCTATGCCAACACCTGTTGCGTTGGAATATTCACTTAATAAAGCCAGCAACAAACATCCTGTTCCCGTTCCCAAGTCCAAAATGTGAAGAGGCTGTGTTTTATCTGGCAAAAGCCGAAGGATCGTTTCGATTAAAGTTTCTGAATCCGGGCGAGGATCTAACGTATCATGGGAAACTTTTAAATCTAAAGACCAAAAACCTCTATGTCCTAAAATTTTAAAAACAGGCTCGCCTTGTTGACGTCGTTGAATAAAAGAAGCTAATTCTGCCTCATCTTTTGCATCTTCTGTTAAAAAACGCGCGTCCAACCGTGGTGTATCAGAGAACCCTTTTAATAATTGAGCTGCTTTATATTCTTCTTCTCGATTATCCATTTTCGAACTGAGCCAATTTTTTCAGCTGATCTTCTTCTATTAAAGCTTTAATAAATTTATCCAAGCCCTCACCGTTCATAACCTGATCCAACTCATAGACTGTTAAATTAATACGATGGTCTGTCACACGACCTTGAGGATAATTATAAGTACGAATACGTTCTGACCTGTCACCAGACCCAACTTGTGTTTTACGATTGGATGATTCTTCCGAAGCAATTTTTTCACGTTGAATTTCATAGAGTTTTGCACGAAGACGAGCCATCGCTTTATCTCGATTTTTAAACTGAGACCGTTCTTCTTGACATTCAACCACGATACCTGTCGGAATATGTGTCAGACGAACAGCACTCGATGTTTTGTTAACATGCTGTCCACCAGCGCCGGAAGAACGGAACGCATCCATTTTAATGTCTTTTTCTTCATCTATGTGCACATCAACTTCGTCTGCTTCAGGTAAAACCGCTACTGTTGCCGCTGATGTATGAACTCGACCGGATGATTCTGTTTCAGGAACGCGTTGGACACGATGAACGCCTGATTCAAACTTCAAACTTGCAAAAACAGCATTCCCTGCTATACGAGCTATTGCTTCTTTATACCCTCCAAGCCCTGTTTCATTCAGCTCCATGGGTTCAAACTTCCATCCTCGAAAAGCAGCATAGCGTTCATACATACGATACAAATCTGCAGCAAACAAAGCCGCCTCCTCTCCACCTGTTCCCGCTCTGACTTCTAAAATTACATTTTTGGCATCCGCTTCATCTTTTGGCAACAACAACACTTTTACTTGTTGTTCTAATTGAGGTAATTTTTCCTTCAAAGCATAATACTCTTCGCTTGCTAACGCTTTCATATCTGCATCTGCGGATGAATCGTGCATTAAAGCTTCAGCTTCTTGCATATCTTTCTGCGTTTTCTTCCACAAACGACCAACCGCTACAATGTCCTCTAACTGACTTTGCTCTTTGGATAGCTTTACAATCTCTGCACCATCCATTTCTGATGATAGCAGAGCCGACAATTCATCATAGCGTTCCAAGATTGTTTCTAATCGCATTTCAAAACTCATGTTTCCTCACTCTATAGCTAAAAATATTCGGGCAGAAAACTACCCGAATAATAAATTCATCACGCACCGCTAACGGTTCTTTAATTTTTCAGGATCTAATGAAATATTAGACCGAACAGCACCAACCGGTCCTAAAGATTTTACTTTTTGACCATCTACCCAAATTTCTGTTCCACCTGCATTCCCCGTTTTCAGAACCATTTGAGTTGAAGCAGATGGAACTTCATATTTTTCACCGGCCTTTAAAACTTTACTAAAAATAATTGTATCATCTTCACTGACTTCAAGCCAAGCCTCTTGTGTTGCCACTATTTCAACTCGAGGCGTGGCAGGTTTTACAGGCTCCGTTGTTTTTTCCTCTATTGTTTCAGAAACTGACGGCACCTCTTGAGTGCTAGACAAAGCTTCTTTCTCTGAAAGCTCATTTTTCGGAGCACCTGCTGTTAAAGCAAGAGTTTCCTCTTCAACGATCGGTGGCAGAACAGGATCCTCATGAGCCGGATAAGTTGCAAAATACCATACCAACCAGATTAAAAAAACTAAAAATAACCCACCCAGAATTAAGCGTGGATGTGGCAAAAGTATTTGTCTTTCCGGAATAGGCATTGTCAAAGGAGCCGGTTCCAAAAAAGCCGTTTCTTTTTTATAACGCTCGACAAGAGCATCAACGTCCAAGCCCAAAAAGTCCGCATAAGACTTCAAAAAACCGATGGCGTAAACTTGTCCGGGAAAAGCTTTGTAATCACCATTTTCCAGAGCTTCAAGATACTGAACCCTAATTCGAAGTTTATCAGCAATTCGTTGAAGATCCCTTTTTCTCTTACTCCTGGCATTTTTCAAGATAAGACCAACAGATTGCTCTTCTTCTGCCGGTTGTTTTATATCCGCTGTTTCCATATTCGTTTTTTTTGTTCTAGCCATTGTCTTATCCTTTTTTTCTTATGCTACAGAAAAAAACACACTGTTTCAATCTTTTTTTTATAAAAAAGTCAATATTCTCATCTGTGTTAAAAATAAAGTAATCACAGCAGCCAACGCTAAATGAGGACCATAAGCTCCTGCCCGTTGTTTTGTCCAAAAAGCCCAACAAATAAAAGAAATAACTGAAATCAACAGCAATATGCTTAAGGGAATCATCCCAAACCAAGCGCCCAAAGCTGCCAACATTTTAACATCTCCACCACCAAAGCTATCTTTTAAAAATGGAGATACGATTAAAACAGAAACAGATGGCAATAAATAACCATAAATCGCTCCACTCAAACTGGCATCAATCGGGATGCCATTTCCCCATAAGCTATATGCCAGTCCCAGCAACAACAAAGGAATTGTTAATACATCAGGTAACAAAAAATATCTCTCATCAATTGCAGTTAAAAGCGCCAGAATGATTAAAAAACACATCAACCAAATATAAGATGACGGCGGGAAACAAAAATAAATCAAAGCAAAAACACTCGCTAAAAAGCAGCCCCAAAGCAAACTGACCATGATAAGCTTTAACCACATTTTACGAAAACAAAAAAAGTGCTCTGAGGACAGTCCATGCGGAAAATGAGGACAATGCCACATTTGAGCCAAAGCTGTTCCAAGATCTGAAGGTAAATATTTTCCAAAACGACTGGCAACAAAAGGAACACATAATCCGAACATAAAACAGATTAAAATCATAATAAACATCTTATTTTCTCTTTTAAATCAATCCTTTTCACTCTCTTTATAATCGACTTTTTGCAATTTATCTGCTTTTTAAGTAAAAAGCAAGGCCATTTCTCTTTCTTTTTTTTAAAAAAGATTGCACTTTTCAATAGATTTAGGCTATCATCTCAAAAAGACAAAATAAAGAAAGGAAAAAATAAGATGACTGAACAAGTAAAACGTCCCGTAGTTCTATGTGTTTTAGATGGCTGGGGATATCGTAAAGAAAAAGAATTTAATGCGATCGAAACAGGTCACACGCCGACTTGGCATCGCTGGATTAAAGAATATCCGACAACAATGATACAAACTTCAGGTTTAGATGTCGGTCTGCCGGCTGGTCAAATGGGTAATTCTGAAGTCGGCCACACTAATTTGGGCGCAGGACGAGTTGTTATGCAAGATCTTCCCCGTATTGATCAAGCCATAGCTTCCGGTGAAATCAATCAAAATCCTGTTTTACTTGACCTTATTCAAAAACTCAAAGAAACAAAAGGAACTTGCCATCTGATGGGATTAATGAGCCCGGGTGGTGTTCATTCTCATATGAACCACTTTATTGCACTGGCAAAAATCCTTTCCACCGCAGGAGTTCCTGTTTCTGTTGATGCCTTTTTAGATGGAAGAGATACGCCACCGAATTCCGGAAGAGGTTTTGTCGCTGAGTTTGAAAAACAAACCGCAGATCTAAAAAATGTTAACATAGCTATGATTTCCGGTCGCTATTACGCAATGGATCGTGATAACAGATGGGAAAGAGTAACATTAGCTTATGATGCGCTTGTTAATGCGGAGGCCGTTCGTTATCCGACTGCCGATGAGGCAATACAAGCCTCTTATACAAACGGAAAATTAGACGAATTTATGCTTCCTGTCGTCATCGGAGATTACCAAGGAATGAAAGATGGCGATGGTATTTTAATGGTCAATTATCGCTCAGATCGAGCACGTGAAATTACTGAAATGCTTTTAAATCCTAACTTCACGAAAGCTCCACGTAGCAAAGTGATACATTTTGCAGCAGCAGCCGGTATGGCAGAATATTCAGAAGAGCATAAAAAATGGATGAAAATTCTTTTCCCTCCACAAGAACTAACAAATATCTTTGGTGAAGTTGTTTCTAAAGCCGGGAAAACTCAACTTCGAATAGCAGAAACAGAAAAATATGCACATGTCACCTTTTTCTTTAATGGCGGAGAAGAAAAAATGTTCCCCGGTGAAGAACGGATTTTAATTCCAAGTCCGAAAGTAGCTACCTATGATTTACAGCCAGAAATGTCTGCTTATGAAGTGACTGATAAATTGATAGAAGCAATTAAATCTGAAAAATTTGATACCATCATTGTCAATTATGCTAATGGAGACATGGTCGGTCATACAGGCATCATGGAAGCTGCTGTCAAAGCGGTCGAAGCAGTTGATCAATGTCTGGCTCGTTTGGAAAAAACGATTTGCGAAGTAGGGGGATGTATGTTTGTCACAGCAGATCATGGAAACGCTGAACAAATGGAAGATCCTAAAACACATACACCTTATACGGCGCACACAGCTACACCTGTCCAAGCCGTTTTAGTTTGTCCTCCTGATGATGTAAAAGCTCTGTCCCCGGGACGTTTGGCTGATGTTGCACCTACTTTATTACAATTAATGCACTTACCACAACCCGCAGAAATGACAGGACATTCTTTGTTGGTAAAAAAATAAATGCGTTTTGTGTTCTTTCTTTTAATGCTGTTGATATCGGGAGAGGTCTGTCTAGCCTCTCCCACACAAAGCGATTTGAAAAAAATCCAAGCTCAAATAAAAGAAGAACAACAAAATCATGCTTTACTTCAAAAGAAAGCTAAAGATGTTGCTCGGGAAGTTTCCTCGGTTCAGCGACAAATGGTGAAAGCTGCGAATGATGTCCAAGATTTTGAAGATACATTATCTCGATTGGAAAAAAATTTACAAGAACTGCAAGAACAACAAAAGCTTGTTCAAGAACGCCTCAATCTTAGACAAGGTCAATTAGTTCAGCTTATGTCAGGGTTACAAAAATTAGCTCTTAATCCGCCTGAAACAGCTCTTCTTCAGCCCAGAGATCCTATCGATAATCTTCGCAGCTCTTTATTGCTGAAAGAAGCAAGAAAGCCACTTCAAGCGACAGCCGAACGTCTAAAACAAGATTTAAACATGCTGGGAACATTACAAGCCGCTATTCGAGCACAAGCTATACAAGTCAAAGTTGCTTCGTCTCAGTTAGAGGAAGAAAAAGATAAAATGGAAATGCTTGTTAAACAAAAATTTATCTTACAAGCTCATTTTGAGGGTGAAAGTCTAGAAGCTAAGAAAAAAGCTGAACAATTAGGACAACAGGCTAAAGATCTTCAAGACTTACTACAAAAATTAGATCAAGAACGTAAAAGACAAGAGAAAATCCAAAAAATAGCACAAGCAGCTCATAAGCAGAAACCCATTCTCAATATTCCAACGATTGCTCATGTTAAAGGCGCCTTTGAAAAGTCACGTGGAAGTTTACCTTTACCGGCTCGAGGGCGCATTGTCGAAAATTATGATCAGCCCTTACCTTCTGGTATGAAAACAAAAGGAATTACAATGGAAACTCGTGCAGGAGCTCAAGTGATTGCTCCGTTTGATGGGATTGTTTTATTTGCGGGCCCCTTTAAAGGATATGGAAATCTTTTAATTATTGAACATGGCGATGATTATCACAGTCTTCTTTCAGGTTTAAATAGACTGGATGCCAGTGTCGGTCAAAATGTTTTAACAGGAGAACCTGTCGGAATTATGTCGACAGAGGGACCTCAAAAGTTGTATATTGAGTTTAGAAAAAATGGACAACCAGTCAATCCGGAAAATTGGTTTGCCTTAAAAAGAAAATAAGAGGGAAAGATGTTAAAAAAATTAACTTTAATAATATTATGTATGTTGAGCTTAACAAAACCAACTTCAGCGGCTCTCGAGAAAACGGCCAAAGATGATCCCTATCTTCTTTTAGAATTGTTCGGCGCTGCTTTTCAAACCGCACGTTCAGAATATGTAGATGAAACATCTGATAGAAAACTAATTGAAGCTGCAATTAACGGAATGCTTTCCTCTTTAGATCCACACTCCAGCTTTTTAGATGATGACACTTATCGAGATATGCAGATTCAAACCAAAGGAGAATTTGGTGGTCTTGGAATGGAAGTAACCATGGAAAATGGAATGCTGCGTATTATTTCTCCATTAGATGACACACCCGCATTTAAGGCTAAATTACAGCCCGGCGATATTATTACTCATATTGACGACGATGCTATTGTCGGATTAACCTTAAATGAAGCGGTCGAGAAAATGCGCGGAAAGCCAAAAACAAAAGTAAAGCTAACCATTCGAAGGAAAAATCAAGAACCTTTTGATGTGACATTAACACGAGATATTATTAAAATCGAAACCGTTAAGTATGAAGTTAAAAACGAAGATATTGGTTATATTCGTGTTATCACCTTTAGTGATACAACGACGCAAAATGTTCAAAAAGCCATTAAAGAAATGACGGCATCAATTGGAAAAGATAAAATCCGCGGTTTTATCGTTGATTTACGTAATAATCCCGGTGGTCTTTTAGAACAAGCGATCGGCGTTGCGGATACTTTTTTAGAAGAAGGAGAAATCGTTTCTACTCGCGCAAAAAATCCGGAAGAAACAACTCGAGAAATTGCAACGCCGGGTGACCTAACAAATGGCTTACCTTTAGTTGTCCTCTTGAATGAAGGTTCTGCTTCTGCTTCCGAAATTGTTGCAGGAGCCTTACAAGATCACAGAAGAGCGGTATTAGTCGGAACGCCCTCCTTTGGAAAAGGCTCTGTGCAGAGTGTCAAGCCTATACCAGGATATGGCGCCTTAAAAATTACAACTGCTCGATATTACACGCCTTCAGGACGCTCTATACAAGCAAAAGGGATTGAGCCCGATGTTTTAATTCCTCGAGCTGAGATTAAAGAAGAACCCATTATTGTTGGATACAGTGAATCTAATTTACCAAAGGCTTTAGGCTCGAAAAATGGTGAAAAAAATCAAAAAGAGACCACTCATTCAGAAAAAAACACAGATGAAAAAGAAAATGATGAAAAAACGGAAGAGAAAACAGATTATCAGTTAGATCGAGCTTTAGATATCTTAAAATCTATCTCTATATATCGTCAGCAAGAACCTAAGGAGTAAAAATGACTTTTCATAAATCAGCCCTTTTTACCTTTTTCCTATTAATGTGTTATGGATTAGGGCTTCTTCTCATTTATACTCATCAAAATGAAGAGAAATGGATCCCAAAAGTTTCCTTTAACCTACCGACTTTTATGTATACTAATCATTTAAACTCCCAGACACAAAAAGCAACACAGTCTGAAGATAATCCTTTACCACAACCGAATTTATCTTTAACACCTCAAAAATCTCTCGTTTTATTTTCTAAAAAACCTCTTAAGCAACAAACTTTAGTTCAACCTTTAACTTTAGAAACAAATGCTGCTTCGCTCTATAAAAAAGATTACGCTGTACAACCTAACCAAGCTAAAATTGTTCTTATTATTTCTAATCTAGGAGTTGATGAAGAAGTCCTTAATAAAGCAATGGCAACTTTACCTGAAAATGTGACATTATCTTTTTCCACTTACTCACCAAACTTAGAGGAAAAAATCAAGGCTGCGAGGCAAGAAGGTTTTGAAACCATGTTAAACATTGCAATCGAAACAAAAGACTTTCCAAAACATGACCCTGGTAATAATGCTTTTTACACCTTTGCTTCAGATGAAGAAAATATAAATATACTAAATCATCTTTATACTCAAAAAATTCCTTTCATCGGCTTTTTATCGCCTCGTCCTTCCCACTTTGAAACAACCTCTTTTTTCCAAAAACTTATTCAAAATGAAATTTTTTCAAAAGGCCTGATATATGTAGGAACAACACCTTTTGATTTTCCCTCAAAACAAGCTTTTACAATTGATCTCAGTGTTGTAAAAAATTTATATCCGGAAGCATTACATGTTTTCTTTAACGAAGCAATAGCAATTGCCAAAGATAAAGGAAAAGCTATTTTGGTATTTTCTCCTTTACCTGTTGTTTTTGATGAAATAGCAAATTGGATTGCCCAAAACCAAGATAAAACGATTCAATTTGTCCCTATGGGTTCTCTTTTAGAGGAGGAACAAAAAAATGTCTCTGAGTAAAGAATATCGTCTCAATGCCGGAATTGTTCTAATGAATGAAGAAGGAAATGTCCTGGTCGGGCGCCGAAAAAATGAAAATGACTTATTCATTTATCAAATGCCCCAAGGAGGAATTGATCCTAACGAAACACCTTTACAAGCGGCCAAACGGGAACTCTTCGAAGAAACCGGCGTAAAAGATGTTTATCTGGTTGCAGAAACAAAAGATTGGTTAAGTTATGATTTTCCTGAATATGTCCCTCTTGAAAAAAGGCAAAAATGGAAGGGACAACGACAAAAATGGTTTCTCTTTAGATACTTGGGAAATAACATAGAAGAAGATATCGCTCATCGCTCGGATCTAGAACTGAGAGATTTTAAATGGATTCCGCTTAGTCAAGCTGTTGAATTAGTTATCCCTTTTAAACGTGAAGTTTATCAAAAGATAGCCATAGAATTCAAACCGAAAATCAAACAAGAACTGAAAGTTATTCAAACAGAAAAAAAGGCTCTGACTGAATATAATGAATTATTACGTCGAGGTATTGAACAGGACCTTAAACCCATACGTCAACAAATTCGAAAAGAAAAGCTGCTTTTAGAAAAAGAAAAGAAAATCAAACGTCAAAAAGAAACTTATTCCGAAGAAGATTATCAAAAAGATCTTGACGCTTTTCAAAAATTATTAAGCAGCTTGCCCGACCGATTTAAGCGCGACGAACGATAAAATCATCAAATAATTCTTTTAACTCATCTAAAAAAACTTTATCGGTATAAAAAGAGGTAATTTCAGTCGGAGATGGCTCTGGGAGCTTCCCATTTTCTAAAGGGCGGTATTCCTGAAGAGCATAATGCTTAACTCCCTTTTGAGATAAAGTTAAAGCTAATGCTTTTATATCAGCTTTTGTTAAAACACGAGGATCTGTTGTTGTTCGAGCTTCAAAAGGAATCCCCGCTTTTAAAATTAAATCTAGGGCTTGTTCAGCTTTAGAACCAATATCTGCCTCAGATTTTGTCCCACTTGCTTTTGCATAATCAGCAAAAGGCGCTTTAACATCCAATCCTATCCAATCGACCAAAGGCAAGACCTCTTTCAAACGATCGATTAAAGCTCCGGAGGTATGAAGAGCTGTTTGAAAACCAAGCTCTTTTACTTGTTCTAAAGCTTTCTTTAAGTCATCTTGGACTAAAGGTTCTCCTCCGCTAAAAACAACTCCATCCAATAATTTCTGACGACTTTTCAATAACTGAATAACATCATCCCAACGAACATCTGTTTGAGCTCCGACAGTCTGTAATTCAGGATTATGACAATACGGACATCTTAAAACACATCCTTGACAAAAAACAACGGCAGACAACTTCCCCGGAAAATCAATCATCGTAAAAGGAAGTAGTCCGCCGATATTCATTTTAAAACAATCTTATTTAGAAGCGACACAATGGCAAACAGATTGTTCAGCAAAAGCTTTACTTTCCTTAAACCATACACGTTCCGCATACTCGCTTTTTTTACCCTTGTTAAAGTGGCTTACAGGACGAAAATAGCCCATCACACGTGTCCAGCACTCCACTGGTTGACGTTCTTCATCAGATAACAAAATTTCAACATTCGCATTCATTTTTGATCTCCTTTTTTTGGGTTGTTTATTAAGAAGCTGAAGAAAGTTTTCTTTGCTTCTCTGCAATTTTTTCTTCGTCACAAATAGGACAGAACTTATGCTCGCCTGCCAAATAACCATGTTTCGGACAAATTGAAAACACAGGTGTAATTGTCAGATACGGCAAATGATAGTTCTCAAGCACGCGTTTAACAAAAGTTTTACATGCTGTCGAATTAGAAATACGTTCACTCATGTAAAGATGCAAAACCGTTCCTCCCGTATATTTGGTTTGCAACTCATCCTGTAAATTCAGAGCCTCATACGGATCATCCGTAAAACTGGAAGGCAACTGAGAAGAATTTGTATAATACGGAGCTTCAGGAACACCGGCTTGGATAATATCCGGATAGCGTTTCTGATCTTCCTTGGCAAATCGATAAGTTGTTCCCTCTGCAGGAGTGGCCTCTAAATTATACATATGACCTGTTTCTTCTTGGAATTTCAACATCTTGGAACGAATATAATCTAGAACTTTAACCGCAAAATGCATTCCCCATTCATCAGCAATATTATGTTCATCATTCGTAAAATTACGAATCATTTCATTCATACCGTTAACGCCTATCGTTGAAAAATGATTTCGTAAAGTTCCTAAATAACGCTTTGTAAAAGGAAATAAACCATTATCCATGTGATCTTGAATTGTTTTCCGTTTAATCTCTAAACTGGTCCGAGCTAACTCCAGCAACTCATCAATTCGATCAAATAAAGCTTTTTCATTTCCTTTATAAAGGTAGCCTAACCGTGCGCAATTAAGCGTAACCACGCCGATAGATCCTGTTTGCTCTGCAGAGCCGAACAAACCATTTCCTTTTGCTAAAAGCTGTGTTAAATCCAACTGCAAGCGGCAGCACATAGAACGAACTTGTTTAGGTGACAAACTCGAATTTAAGAAGTTTTGGAAATATGGCAACCCATACTTAGCCGTCATTTCAAACAAGCGATCTGTGTTTTCCGCGTCCCAAGGGAAGTCCTTTGTAATATTATAAGTTGGAATTGGGAAGGTAAACGGACGACCATGAGCATCTCCGGCTGTCATAACTTCAATATAAGCACGGTTAATCATATCCATCTCTGCCTGTAAGTCACCGTAAGTAAAAGGCATATCCTCTCCACCAATAATAGGATGCTTATCTCTCAAGTCTTCAGGACAGACCCAATCAAATGTCAAGTTTGTAAAAGGAGTTTGAGTTCCCCAGCGAGACGGAACATTCAAATTATAGATGAAAGACTGCATTTCTTGCTTTACTTCATCATAGCCTAACTTATCTTTTCTGATAAAAGGCGCTAAATAAGTATCTGCTGAACTAAACGCCTGAGCGCCTGCCCATTCATTTTGAAGTGTTCCTAAAAAGTTAACCATTTGACCGAAAGCTGTATCTAAATGTTTTGGTGGTTTTGATTCAACCTTATTGGGAACACCGTTAAAGCCTTCCTGTAAAAGCATTCTTAAAGACCATCCGGCGCAATATCCGGACAACATATCTAAATCATGGATATGATAATCGCCGACTCTATGCGCTTCACCAACTTCTTTAGGATAAATATGATTCAACCAATAATTAGCAATCATTTTTCCAGAAATATTTAGAATTAAACCACCTAATGAATATCCTTGATTCGCATTCGCATTGACACGCCAATCAGAGCGGTCGACATATTCATTGATTGATGAAATAGCATCTACAATCGCCTTTTTATCTTGACGACTACGTTCGCGTTGCTCTCTATAGACGATATAAGCGCGAGCGGTTTTAAAATAATTGGCGGAAATTAAAGCTTGTTCAACAATATCTTGAATTTGTTCAATTGTCGGAGCAACACCATGTGCAAAACGATGCTTCAGAACTTTCACAACTTGTCCTGCCAACAACCAAGCTTCTTCTATACCAAACTCACCGGTTGCAAAACCTGCTTTTTCAATTGCTTTTTCAATCTTAGAAGCATCAAAAGAGACGGATTGTCCTTCACGCGTAATCACGTTTTTTAATGGCCCCAAGTCGATTTGTGTAAATTCTGGTTCTTTTTTTTCTTTTTGTTCTACAACTTCCAACATTTAGTATCCTCACACCCTTTTAAAATACAAGATATAGTTTTTTACTTTTGTTGTAAGAGTCAACATAGCCCCTGTTCTTTAATATGGTCAATAGTTTTTTTTAGAAAAAATAAAAAAAATTTAAATTTTATATAACTCATTAAAAAAATAAGATTTTTTTGTTAATCTTTTTTAAACTTTTCTTTTCTTGGAAAAGTTTTCAAAAAAAAAGTTAATTTCAAATAAGTGATTGTTATTTATTAAAAAATAAATAAACAATTTTTAAAAATGACGGTTTTCTCCTTTTTATTTTTATTCAAAAAATTTACTTTTTAAAAGTCATTGTTTTAAAAGACAAAAAAAGAAATATTCTCTTTATGCTTGTATTTCGATGGAAAAAAAACTCGATTCTTTTAACCTTCTTTGCTAACATAAAGAACTGGAAAAAGAGAAAAGCTGATGTTAAACCAGAAAAATAAAGCACTCAATACTCTATTGGAAGCCGAATCTGACGCAAGACAGATTCGGACTTACAAAAACAAAGTCACTGCTCAAAATAAAAAAGGAGCCGCTTTATTTACTTCTGCTTCAGATCCCTTTCTTTTCCTAAAAGAAACACCGCAACCGGAAAGACTTGAAAAACTAAAGCATGCTTATTTAAATCACTATCCCGTTGCTGTTCAACTGGAAACGCCACATACAATCTGGGAGATTACACTTAAGTGTCTTCCTAAAGCCACTCTCTTAACCGCGCGCAATATTTCTGATACCTTTCAATTTCAAACTTGGATGCAAAACGAACAACGCATTTTACAAGAAGCTCTGGACAGTTTAGCTGTCGGTTTTTATATTACGGATGCTGATGGAAAATTACGTTATATCAATGAACGCTTATGCAACTGGATTTCTCGCGATAAAGAAGAAATCTTACATCAATCATTCAGCCATCTGCTTAAAACAGAGCTTCCTCCGGAAGAAACCTTAGCAACAGAAGTTTCTTTAAAACGTCCGAAAGGAAAACCCTTATCAGCTTTTATTTTTCAAACCAGTTTTGAACAAAACGGAGAAACTTTATTTGAAGGAATCGTTATTACAGTTGATAATTTTCCAAAAACAAAAAGAAAAAATGGGACAGGTTTATTTTTTGAGAAAGCTCCTCTTGGTATTTTCCGAATGGATGCTATGGATTTTGCAGTTTTAGAAGCTAATCCGGCTTTTTTACATCTCTTGAATCTAAATATTACAACTTTAAAAGAAATATCATTGCTACAATTATTAGATAATGAAACCAAAGAAACACTTCCTCTTAAATTATCAAAACTAATGATGCACACGCAAAAATTTGAAAAGTGTGAGCTCTCTTTTGCATTACCTGACGGAGAAAAGAAAACTGTTATGGCTTACATTTCACCTGTTGAAACTCAAGTTTCTCGAAAAGAAAAAGATATCACCTCTTTTCTTTTTTACTTAACAGATTTAAATGAACACAAAAATTTGGAAATGCAAATGGCGCATGCACAAAAAATGCAGGCAATGGGACAACTTGCTGGTGGAGTCGCTCATGATTTTAACAACCTACTGACAGCCATCATCGGTTTTTCAGACCTATTACTTCAAAAGCATGGAATGGGAGATCCCTCCTTTGCAGATATTATGCAAATCAAACATAATGCAAACCGCGCCTCTGGTTTGGTTGGTCAGTTATTGGCTTTTTCAAGAAAACAGCCGTTAAAACCTCAATTGATTGATATTTCCGATGCTTTTTCAGAATTATCCGCTCTTTTACGCCGTAGTATTGGTCCTCAGATTGAACTTATTTTTGAGCACACAAATGATTTAGGATTTGTCAAAGTTGATCCGAATCAGTTAACACAAGTTTTTTTGAATCTTGCCGTCAACGCTCGAGACGCGATGCCTTCCGGCGGCCGCTTAACCATTCAAGGACATACGGAAAATATAAAGAAAGCTCGCAGTATTGGAAATGATATGATGATACCCGGTCAATATGTGGTAATTTCCGTAACAGACACCGGCTGTGGCATTCAAAAAGAAAATTTATCCAGAATCTTTGAACCTTTCTTTTCAACAAAGGAGGGAATTGCTGGTTCGGGAACAGGACTTGGTTTATCAACTGTTTATGGAATCATTACCCAAACAGATGGATATATCCAAGTAGAAAGTGAAGTAGGTGTTGGAACAACATTCACTCTTTACTTACCCCGTTTTGATGCGCCGCCTCAGATAGAAAAAAAAGCACAGTCTGTTTCTATTACACCTCCTCAAGCCGGAACGATTATGTTGGTTGAAGATGAAGATGCTGTCAGAGCGTTTAGTGCTCGTGTCTTAAAAAATAAAGGTTTCACTGTTATGGAATTCTCCAATGCTGATGAAGCTTTAAAAGAAATTGAAAAAGGCTCTGCACCCGACTTATTATTAACTGATATGATGATGCCTGGAATGGATGGCGAAACACTGGCTCAGCTTGCCAAAGAACGATACCCGTCTTTACGGGTAATACTGATGAGTGGATATTCGGAAGACTTTGCTCGCCATGGAAAAGATGATTCAAAAATGTTCTCATTTCTGGCAAAACCTTTTAGTTTAACACAGTTAATTCAAAAAGTTCGCGAAGTTCTCTTCCAAAAAAACTAGCTTTTAAAAGCTAAATCTGATAAATAAGTAAAAGATTAATCAAAAGGATGAAAATAATGGACGCAAAAACATTAGAAAAATTAAAACATGGTATCGAAACAATTGTACCTGCAAATGGATTAGAAGAAAAGTTAAAACTGGCCGAAGAGGAAAAACGCCCTCTTATTATCAAATTTGGTATGGATCCGACAGCTCCTGATTTACACTTAGGACATGCCGTCGCTTTCAAGAAATTAAGAGAGTTTCAAGAAGCAGGACATGAAATCCATTTATTGGTTGGTGATTTCACTGCTTGCATTGGAGATCCTACCGGACGAAACACAACACGTCCTCCACTAACGGCTGAAGAAGTTCAAAAAAATGCTCAAACTTACATTAAGCAAATGGATAAAGTCATTGATACGAAAAAAAATGTCAAAATTCTATTTAATGGCGCTTGGCTTAATAAAATGACATTTGCGGATGTTATCAAGCTCTTAGGAAAAGCAACTTTGGCACAAATGATGCAACGTGAAGATTTTGCAAATCGATTTGAAAATAATATCCCTATTTCTTTACATGAACTCGTCTATCCTATGGTTCAAGGCTATGATTCAGTCGCAATGAATTGTGATATTGAATTTGGAGGTCGAGATCAATTATTTAACTGTTTAGTCGGGAAAACGCTCCAGGAAGCTTTTGGACAAAAAGAAGTTGGTCAAACTGTTATTTCCATGCCACTTCTACGAGGATTAGATGGTGTTATGAAAATGAGCAAATCAAAAGGAAACTACATAGGATTAACGGATACAGCTAATGATATGTATGGTAAAACAATGTCTATTCCTGATGATTTACTGCCTGAATGGATAGAATTGACAACAGATTTTACGCCAGAAGAAAAAGCGAATATGATTGCAGACTATAAAAATGGGACAGTCAATCCTATGGAATTAAAAAAGAAAGTTGCCTTTGATATTGTTCGCCAATACCATAGCGAAGAAGCTGCCCAAGCAGCAGAAGCTTTCTTTTATCAACAAGTTCAACAAAAAGGATTTGATACAAAAGCTTTTGAGCCCGTCAGCTTATCTAAACTATCCTTATCGACCCAAAATATCGGATTGTTGAATGTTGTTTCTGCCTTACAGCCAAATGAGAGTAAATCTGCACTTAGACGTTTGATTGAAAGCGGTGCCGTCAGTCTTAATGGAGATAAAATAACCGATCCTTATTTTAAAATAGAAAACTTAGAAAAAGGAACAAAGATTAAAATTGGCAAACGGCACTTTTATGAGCTTGTCGATTAAAAAGGAGCCGAAAGGCTCCTTTTATTATATTGAAATAATCCTTATTTATGATATACTGTAAAAAGGAGGAAAAAATGCCATTAAAAGAAATATTAAATTCAAAAAAAAAGACAGAAAGAGAACTTTCTTCAAAGCAACCTCATATAAAAGCATCAGAAGTTACTTCAAACTTTACTCCCAAAAAAGCTTTTAATGCCCTTGATAAATGGCTTCAAACTCATCCTCAGTATCATGCAGCGGGTCCTATGTTAGGTTGTGGAGAAGTTAATCGACAACAAACAGCATCATTATCTACGCTTATTTCCAAAACAACAGAAAAATAGGAGGTTCATATGAATATGCTCCAAGAACGAAAATACTATATCCAACCGACTAAAGAGGGAATCTTTCTTATTCTCATTCAAGCTCGAAATGAGGATGCTTATGATTCTTATTTGCAATATGATGGACGAGATAATGCTCTTTTTTTGAGGACGCCGAAAGAGTGTATTTTACTAGATTATATTAACCCTACAGTTCACGCAGATTTATTAAAATCAGCTTTTGTGGAAATGCTTGAAGTACATCCAGAACAAGAAGAAGTTATTCGAGATTACCGAGTTCCTCTTCATAAGGTTCCAGAAATCTATGTGGCTTAATTTAAAGAAATATTATTAATAGGGATTTTTCCATCCGGTAGAGCAATCATATCTAGCATAATCTGAAGATATGTCGCAAGTTTCCTCACAGCCATTTGAGCAAGAACAATTAAATGAAACAACTCCTGCACAACAAGAATTATCTTGTATAAAAGCATCTCCCAAAGTAAAAGTTGCACGTGGAGCTGGCCTTGTTCCGACAGGGCAACACTTAGTAGTGTAATATGATTCAAAATTAGGAAGAAAAGTATTAACTGGTAGAAAACCTGAACTACAACACACGTTATTTTCGCAACATTCTTCTATATTTGTACCACAAGTATTCCCTGCAGCGCAACACCAAGTTTCTTCCCCTAAGCTACAAGAGACAGGCGTTTCATCTGGACAAGAAGTCTTACACACAGTACAACCATTATCATCTGTTTCTGTCTCACAATCCGGATCTGTCAAAGCTGGACAACATTCTCCATCATTCCCTATCCCATCAGAACAACATTCCCCTTTCCCATTACAGGTCTCGCCTGCTTCACACTTCGATGAACACTTATTCCGCTGACACGTTATACAATTATTCGGATCACAATGAGCATCTTGTGTACATTCAACACAATCTATCCATAA
>CASDQF010000071.1 GCA_949282845.1 uncultured Alphaproteobacteria bacterium
CTTCAGACTGATGTTTGGAGCGGCTTTATTATGGGCTCCCTCTTATGAAGTATTTGATTTTATTCTTTCTCCCGTTGTTTCCTTTGCTTCAGGTCTCAGCACAGAGCTTATGGGTACGGCAGGTTTCATAACACCAACAGTCACAACTGTAACAGATATTTATGATAATGGATGTGCTGATACAACAGTCTCAACACAACAGAACCAAATGAATTTATGCAGCACGACAGATCCAAATGATAGCCGTTTTGTTTCTAATGGACAACCTAAGGCTTTATCATCCACAGTTTATGATGGCCTTTCTTGCGTCATAAAAACAGCTAGTTTAAATTTTGTCCTAGGATTAGCTATTGGAGCAACCTTCCTGGTCCATTCTTTGACAGCAGGTCCTTTAGGATTGCCTCATCTTGGCATGCTGTTAATAGCCCTTTTACAAATTATCGGATATTTAATTTTGTTTATTGTTGTTCCGTTTAAATTTATTGACATCTTGGTTCGTCTCGGCTTTGTTGCTATTTTATTACCCCTTTATATTCTATTGGCCGTTTTCCCCGCAACAATAGGTTATACAAAAAAAGCTTGGGATTTACTGATTTCCTGTTTATTTAGTTTAATTGTGTTAAGTATTCTGATTGTTATTTGCCTACGGTTAATCGCAGGAGTATAAGAGGTGAAAATTATGTTCAAAAATAAAATTAAAGTCTTTACTTTAGCGCTCTCTATTTTTTTGATATCAATAGCCCCTGTTTTTGCACAAAGCACACAATCTCAGACAGCTTCAAATAATCGATTGCAACAAATTCTTAACTTTTTAATGGCCGATCGCGTAAAAGAAGCTGCTGATTTAATGAATTTTACAACTTCATCTATTTTTATCACTGTCGGAGGACTGATTATTAGTATCGCCCTTCTGTTTATGTCCTCTTCTATCGGCGAATCTTTAGGTGCTGCACCGACGAGTGGAGGCGGCAAAACAGGCTTTATGATAGGAGCTGCGGCTGGTGGAGCCATCGTAAAAGGTGGTTCAAAATTAAGTGGAGCAACCTCCGACTGGTTTAAAAGTCGAAAAAATAATACGGGAACGAGTACTACGGCAGGAGGAAAAGGTTCTGTCGGTGGACAATCAAGTAAAGGAGCTGGAGCCCCGAATCAATATAAAGCTGGTTCTAACACAAATGCCGGAGGAACAAGTACGGGCAATTATTCTGTTAATTCTCAATCTTCTCAAAATCAAAATTTCTCTATTACAAATGCTGCAACAGCTAACACAGCTAACACATCAAATATACCTCCAGTCAATGGCGCAGACCCGAACTCTTCTCTGAATAATCCTTCCTCCTCTTCACAACCTCTACCGAACGATACAACAACCTCAACTTCAGCATCAGCTCCGGAAAGTAATACTGTACCGATGGCAACGGGAACACAAAATGTTTCTGCCTCCGTTCAATCAACAGCTTCAAATACTATGACAAATCAACCTTATAGTATGTCTTCCCCAAATAGTATGTCTCCTCCAACAAGCATGGAAGCTCCTGCTGGAATGTCCCCTCCTGATGTTAAACCACCAGAGTCTATGAAACCTCCTGTAGGAATGTCCCCTCCTGATGTTAAACCACCAGAAGGAATGTCATCAAAACTTTCAGAAGCAACCTCTTCTGTGGGAGAATCTGTCGCTGAAAAAGCAGGAGATATTGCAGGGAAATAAGCCACAAATGAAAAAGGTTTTTTCATATCTAAAAAATAAACCTTTCTGCCTCTTGATAATGGCGGCTGTCTTATTTTTATCCTCTTGCGGCATGGATGTTGAAGTTGATATCGTCAAAGCTCAGGAGGATATGAATTCGACAAAAAGCTGTTGGACTTGTCAATTGTTTACTATTGTTTTCAACACAGGAGCATCTATTGCTACAAATGCTTTTGATAGTATAAAAAATTTAGCTTGGGGACTTTTAGCGGTTGGATTAGTCATCTATCTTTGTCTACGAACACTTTCTTTATTCTTAAGCATGCGGCTTCCTGATCTGCCGGATTATTGGATTTCTATCACAACCAAGTTAGGAAAAGGAGGCCTTGTTTCCATTTTTTTATTAAGTTCCAGTCATATGTGGGAACTGATTAATACAATTATAGCACCGATTATTACGGTTTTTGTTCGTCTCTCATTTATGATTTTAAATTTAAATTTTCCAACTCGTGTTGCTACATCAACAACGGTTGGCTCTACTTTTATAAGCGGACCAGGCTTACCTGCTGAGATCGGAGCACAATTAGAAGATTTGGTCTATCGTTCAACTGTTGCCTTAAATATTGGACGAGCTTTAGGCCTTCGAATGATGATGCTTTCTGATTTTACCGGCTTCATTATCGGTTTAATCATTATTGGAATTTTCTTTATGCTTTTACTTTTCTTCCCAATGTATTTAATTGATGCATTGGTGCGAATTATATTTGTTATTATCCTTTTTCCTATCTTATTGGTCGCTTGGGTTTTCTCGGTCACAGAAAAATACTTTAAAACAGCTTGGAACATGCTGATCGGCGGGTTAGCTCAATTATTTATTTCCTGTGTTTTTATTGCTTTACTTGTCTCGACAATAGAAGCCTTTACTCAAATGCGTGGTTATAACATTATTCTTAATCCAACCTATCAAAACACAAACCCTGATGTTTTACGTGAAATGTCCCGAATGTCCATCTCGGCCTTATCCTTTATCGTGATGGCTTTCTATTTATATAACTTATCAAAGCACCTAACTGAAATTTCAGGTTTTCTCACAAACTCATCTCAAACTTCCATGGTCGGGGATTTTACCCGTCGGCTCAAACAATTAGCAATTGCTGCTGTTGCAGCAACTATAGCTATTGTTGCCGCTTCTGTCGGTGCTGCACCAGTAACGGCTGTTATGAAAAAGAAAGCTTTGGATGAAGCGCAAAAAGCAGCTAAAAGTGATAAAAATAGCGGAGGGTAAAAATGTTTAAGCATATTTCAATCACTCTTCTGCTTATTTTAGTATTAGCTTTAATCTATTTTTTCCCAGGAGCAGATTACATCCCTTATATTTGGATTGTTGCTTTACCACTCATTATTATCCTTCTAGGACTTGGGATTTATAAAACATATACTTTAAAAAAAGGAAAATATATTTTATTTTTAAGCTTGTTTATTTCTTCATTTCTTCTAGCCGCTCCTTCAATTGCACAAGCTCAAACATATCGAATTTCACAAGAACGTCTTCAAGAAGCTCAGTTAATCATAGAAGAAGTAGAGCGCATTCCTCTTAATGACAGAACACGAGAACAACAAGAAGATTTAGAAAAAGCTCGAGAGGATTATACACAAGCAATGAAAGAGCGCTTAGGTCGTGGCTCAAAAGTGTGTCCGACACCTAAACAACTTTTGTTGGAATATCAAGAAGATTGTTGGACTTGTGATATTGTTTATTTGATCGTTGAAAGTATGGATAAAGTCATTACAACCTTCTATAAACAATTAGAAGAACAACACCTTCCTTTAATATTATTATCTATTGGCGGCTTATTTTGGCTTGTTTTTCGAACACTCCGCCTTTTCCTAACATGGGGAATGGGTGATATCGGTTCATATTTTACTGATGTTCTAAAACGTATTTTATTGTTAATGTTTTTAGCTGCTGTCTTATGGACACCTTATAAAGATGTATTAAACACTTTTATCACTCCTATTTTTACTTTCTCTGCAGGTTTAACACAATCCATGAGTTCTATTGCGGCATCAATAGAAGCAACGCAAAACACATCACAAGTCAATGTTGAAATCTATCGTTCTGTTTTAGGAACACAACCGCCTCAGCCGACTTATTGTCAAAACTTAAATGCAGAATCAGCCTCTCCAACTGATGAACGCGTATCTCGTGTCTTACAATATCAAGCTAGTATTCAAGATAGAGTCATTCCAACATCCCTGCGAGACTCTCTTTTATGTATTGTTCAAAGTATTTATCAAATTACGGTTCCTCCAACAGTGGCGGGACAGTATTTAATGTGTATGTCTCAAACCCAAGGAGCAATTTCTTTCCCAACACGCTTAACCCCCATCATCAAATTACCAGACTTCTCTGTTTGGTTTGCTTCTTGGTTCATTATAGCTGCTTTTTTCCTATTATCTGCCGTTTTCCCATTCTTCTTAGTCGATTCTTTTTTCAGAATAGGAATTGTTCTGTTGTTAATGCCGTTCTTTATTGTAACCGCGGCTTTTCCTTCTACACGTGCTTATACTAAAAGAGCTTTTGATGTCCTCATTTCGTCTCTTATTAATTTCTTTATGATTTCTTTGATTTTAGTCTTACTGATACAAATGTTCTATACATTAATGGGACCGACGGCCACAACCTTAGCAGAACTTTTGGCAAAACAAGACTACTTAGGTTTAAGTAATAACTTTGGATGGGCCGGAGGCGGTCGTATGATTTTTGCAAGTATTGCTATGCTTTTAATTGGTTTTTATCTACTTTCCGCCACAGCAAAAATGATTCAGATGATGACTGGTATTGGTTTATCTCAAGCAGGTGGCGCAGCAGCTTTATTTGCCCCTGTCGGATTAGCAGGAGCTGGGCTTAGTTTAACGAAAGACATTTATGATGAACCTTGGGAACCTTCGAAAAATAAGGCGTCTTTATTAAGGAAAGATGCACAGCGACGGGGTTATACAGATGCACAAGGAGTTAGACACGGTCTGAGCAAATATCATACTTTAGAAGCTCGTTCTCGTGGAATGCGTCGTTTTATTCCTAAAGCGGCAGATAAAGTTGGAGATAAAGTAGAAAAAACGTCTAATACCGGTGCTTTTTTAACTGAAAAAGGAATAAAACTCACAGGAAAAGGAATTAATAAAGGAACAAAAGCTATTTTCTTTAAAAGTGGGCATTTCCTAGGACAATTTGGAATGAAAATGGTGGGAACAACCGCTTCCGCTTGGTATCTTGCACCATTTACTCTTGCA
>CASDQF010000072.1 GCA_949282845.1 uncultured Alphaproteobacteria bacterium
GAACAATGCGCTTAGGAGCTTATCCTTGTATTTTGCAACCCGGTTCTCTGGCTAGTCGTATTTATGATGGTGCTGACAAGATTTATGAGCGGCATCGTCACCGGTATGAAATGGATATTTCTTATGCAGATAAACTATTAGAAAAAGGTTTTGTTGTTTCAGGAAAATCTCCGGATGGCTTATTACCTGAAATTATTGAAATTCCGGCGCATCCATTTTTCTTCGCGGGACAATTTCATCCGGAATTTAAATCAAAACCATTTGCGGCTCATCCCGTTTTCAAAGCTTTTATTCGGGCAGCGATAGAGCAATCTAATTTGTTATAAGAAAGAAAATAGAGGATTAAGATGCAATAGCATCTAATTTATCTTGTATCTCTTGAGCTTTTATAAAAGCATCCTCTACACTGTCAGCAAAAGCAACAAAATCTAATCGAGCTTCGTTTACACAGCCATCGGTATACATTCTTTCTAACTGCTCTTTAAGAGGAGACCAAAAACCACTTAGGTTAATAAAGACAAGAGGCTTTTTCATAATTTCACCTGTTTGTATCAGAACGGCGAATTCCGAAAATTCATCAATTGTTCCCCAACCACCCGGAAGAATAAACATGACGTCCCCTTCTAAGAACATTTGTTTTTTGCGAACAGATAAATTGGGGACAATTTCAATTTCCCCTTCTTTAAAAAGGGAAGGATCTTCACATTGTAAGTCCAGTAATTTTTCCGTTGTGATTCCTCGAATGGGCGTATTTTGAGATAAAGCTCCGCGAAAGACTTCTCCCATCATTCCATTGTCTCCGATACCAAAAACAAGAGTAGCTCCTTTTTGGCCGATGAGCTCTCCTAATCGATAGGCCGCGGGGGCATAATCTCCGTTAATTGTCTTTGACGCTCCGCCAAAAACAGTTATTTTTTGAAAAGTCATATTTGTCTCCTTATCTTCTTATTGTTCACTAAATTCCTTAATCTTTTGTTAAGACAGGCGCTGTAAAATATAAAAAAATAAGAAAGGAAGTCCAATGTCTGAAATTTCTAAATATTTAATTGATTATACGGAAAAGGCCAAAAAAGGTGAATTAACAGCTTTGGTCGGTCGTACAGATGAGATTAATCGATTAGTTCATATTTTGTTGCGAGAAGCTAAAAATAATCCTTTAATTGTTGGACCTTCTGGCATTGGTAAAACAGCTTTGGTAGAAGGATTAGCAGCTTATTTGATTTCTGAACAAGCTCCGGAAGCTTTGAAAAATAAACATATTATTGGGGTTGATGTCGCAACAATTATGTTGGATACAAAAAACGATGAGGAGTATGCTCAAAGATTGAAAGAGGTTTTTGAAGATATTTATGCTTCTCAAGGACAAAAGATTCTTTATACAAAAGATGTTAGTTTCTTGGTTAGAACAGATGTGAATCCAGAAAATATCGAAGCAGCTAAATTTTTAAAGCTGAAAGTCATGGAAGGAACAGTTAATTGTATTATGGAAGCCGATCCTCTAAGTTATCGAGGATATGTTGAAAAAGATGTTGCAGTTTTACAGCATTTTCAAACTCTTTTTTTAGAGGAGCCAACGCAAGATGAAGCTGTAAAAATAGTTCAGGCTCAGAAGCACCGTTTTGAAAAGCACTATGATGTTGTTATTCCGGATGATGTTGTTAAAGCGGCAGTTAATTTGTCTCATCGTTATATTAAGCAGCGGCAGTTACCGGAAAAAGCTATTGATTTGTTAGATGATGCCGCAAGTTTACTTTTGATGGATCATGCGGAAGGTAAAATGAAGGCTGATGATAAAACCGTTACGATTGAACATACAATGAGGACGGTGGCTGCTTGGACGGGTATTCCTTTGGAAAAAGTAGATGTCGAAGATAAAAAGCGTTTAGCTTTGGCAGAAGAGCATTTACGGAAACGTGTTGTCGGACAAGATAATGCAGTTGTTGTTGTTGCCAATGCTTTACGTCGTTCTCGTTCCGGATTGCAAGATCCTAATCGACCGATTGGTTCTTTTTTGTTTATTGGTACAACTGGTGTTGGTAAAACGGAGCTGGCTAAATCTTTGGCAGAATTTATGTTTAATGATGAAACGGCTTTGTTACGCTTGGATATGTCAGAATATATGGAAAAATCAAGTGTGACGCGAATGATTGGTCCCCCTCCGGGAACACCGGGTTTTGAACTGGGCGGTTTATTGACGGAAGGTGTTCGATTAAAGCCTTTCCAAGTGGTGTTATTCGATGAAATTGAAAAGGCTAATCCGGATATTTTAACTTTGTTGTTGCAGGTGTTAGACGATGGTCGTTTGACAGATAGTAAGGGTGTAACGGTTGATTTTAGAAATACAATTATCATTATGACATCTAACGTTGCCTCAGATTTGCCAAGTTATCAACGTATTGAAGTCTTAACTCAATATTTCCGTCCGGAGTTCTTAAACCGTATTGATGATATTGTGACTTTCCATCAATTAAATGAAGATCATTTGCGTCAGATTATTGAAATTCATTTAGGTAAATTATTAAAGCGAGCCGAAGCTGTCGGTTATCATGTGACTGTTGATGATAAGGCTAAACAATGGTTTGTGGATGAAGTTTTCACATCTAAATTCGGTGTTCGTGCTTTGAAACGATTATTGCAACACGAGATTGAGAATCCGTTGGCTTTTTTAATTATGCAAGGAAAAGTTCAACCGGGGCAGGAAGTTTTGGTGACAATGAATGAGACTGGTAAAAAAGTCGTTATGTTTAGCAAAAAATCTAAAGCCTCATGAAAGATTTAACGAACGCACTTTTATCTTGGTACGCTCAGAACGGTCGTGATTTACCTTGGCGGACAAAAGGAGGAGCTGCGCCGGATGCCTATGCCGTTTGGGTTTCTGAAATTATGCTTCAACAAACCACGGTTCAAACCGTATATGATTATTTCTTAAAATGGATGAAAAGATTTCCAAGAATAGAGGTTTTAGCGGAAGCTTCCATAGATGAAGTTTTGCATGCCTGGCAGGGACTTGGGTATTATACGCGGGCCAAAAAAATGCATGAATGTGCTCAAATTATTGTTCAACAATATGGCGGGCATTTTCCGGCTCAAAGAGAAACGTTGTTGTCTTTGCCGGGTATAGGTCCTTACACAGCGTCCAGTATTTGCGCTTTTGCTTTTAACCAGCCGGAAACAGTCGTGGATGGAAATGTTATCCGTGTAATCGCTCGGTTATATGGTATTCAAAAAGCAATCGATAAAAATGATATTTATGCTCGAGCACAGAAGTTAACTTCTCAGGAACATGGAGCAGATTATGCTTCGGCAATTATGGATTTGGGCGCAACAGTTTGTCGTCCTCAAAAGCCTCTTTGTACGATTTGTCCTTGGGTTCAATCTTGTAAAGCGGTTAAGTTGGGTATTGTAGAGGAAATTCCTATTCTCAAAAAAATGGAGAAAAAGAAAAAAGAAGGTGTTGTTCTAGCTGTCTGGGATAAAAAATGTCGACTTTTTATTCAAAAAAGAAAAGGGAAAGGATTGCTTTCCGGACTTTGGGAATTACCTTGGACTGACGATGGTGTATCTTTTCCTTTTCAAAGTGAATGGATAGACAAACATCAAAAAATATATCATGTTTTTACGCATTTTGACTTAACTTTAAATCTATATGAAACAACGGTAAATGAAATACCTTCTTGTTTGAAAGAAGGTATTTTTGTCTCGAAAACAGAGCTATCTTCTTATGCTTTTTCAACTTTAATGAAAAAAGTATTGAAAAAATTGAGTTAATAAGCCTTGTTGTTTTTCGCAAAAGAAATATCAAACAACACATCTGTTCCGCCGACAGCTACGGAACTCAATTGAATTGTGGCAATACGATTGTCTCGTTCAAATGTCATAATGCTGTTTTGCGTTCTGATAACCGTAATTTCTTTCCAACCGAATTTCGGCATTTCCAACATATAAAAATCAAAGACGCTTGTTTGGTTATATGGTGCATTGAAAACTAATCGACCAATAAGCGGATCGCTACCGAATAACAGCGTGCGTTTTAAGTCCATTGTTGCTTTTTCTGGAATAGGAATATCTTTAAATTGTGCAAAGTTGGGAGGCGGTTGCATTCCACCTTGTGGTGTAGATATATCAGATCTAAATGATGGTTCAATATCCGCTGTTTGAAAACAGCCGGTTAGAGGAATAATTCCCAATAAGAGTGCTAAAAGATATTTTTTCATGATGAACTCCTTTCTTTTTGCTTTATTTTGACTTGAAAAGAAAAAAGAATCAAGTCTTCATTTTAAACTTCTTTGATAGAGTGGATTCCATAGACGATTTCCTAAACTATCCGCAGCATTTTCCAATCGATATTTCCCATTTTGGATATAAATAACATGTGTTCCTTTTTGCCATAGTGTGTTTCTGTCAATAACCTGAGAAGATAGACAAGGTTCTTGAGGATATTTATCTCGAATAAAAGCAATATCTGCATTTGGACATTCACTTGTATCAAGGGCAATAGATAAGCCTTTGACGGTATATTTTTGCTCGATAAGGCGTTTTGTTTTTGGTGCCGTTTTTGGATCAACGCCGGCAGCTTCCATCCACTGTGAGCGCACATAACGTTCTTTCCGCTTTTCCGAAAAGTGAAAAGTATTTTGCTCGTTTCGAATAGCAAATAATTTACCACCTTGTGCTATGTAAACATCCGGAGAATTAATAAAAAAGACTGTTGATAAGCCTATGCATATTGGGATGGTTCCTAACAAGCGCCATTTTTTCTTCCAAAGACAAATCCATAGACCTCCCAAAAGAACGAGCCCATATCCCCAGTCTGTAAAAGAGGGAAGGACAACGGAAGCTTTGGGTAAAGAGGCAACATGTTCAGCTATTTTTCCGACAAGCTCTAAGAAAAATCCAGCACTTTGAAAGAAAAATGTATCAATTTTGAATGGAATGAGAATGGTTCCTATTAAAAGCAAAGGCATAATAATGAATGCAAAAAGAGAACTTGTCAGAAAGTTTCCTAAAATACCATAGTTGGCATATCTGTGAAAATGATAAATGCCTATTGGCGCTGTGGCAATATGTGCGACAACATTTGTTAGTAAAAAGCCTAAAAAAGCAGTCCATAAAAAACGTGATAATTTAGATCTTTTCTTTTGAATAAATCGAGAAATTGGTGTCCTGAAAGTTTCATAGCCTGCAATTAAAGCAATAACAGCTCCGAAAGATAATTGAAAACTGGCAGTCATAATGCTTTCAGGAATAAAAAGTAGAATGATAAAACCAGCCCCGCAAACATTGCGCATAGATAAAGCTTGTCTATCGAATAAAACAGCCAATAGAATAACGGCAATCATCAAAAAACTACGTTCTGCTGGAACAGCTTGTCCAGAGATTAACAAGTAGAAAAAAGTTATGATTAAAGCTAATACAGCACTGACTTTCTTTGTGTTTATGCGAAGGGCCAAAGCAGGAAAAAGAGCTAAAGAAAATCGAACAAAAGCAAAGATAAGTCCGGCAATGAGTGTCATATGAAAACCAGAAACAGAAAGGACATGAACAATACCGGCATCACGATACGTATCATAGGTGTTCTGAGAAGCAACGCCTTGTTCACCTACGACCAGTGGAATAGCAACGGATGCCTGTTCTGATGGGAGTATTTTCATAAGGTGAAGTGTAATTTGTGTTCGTATTTTATCTAATATTTGATGAAGATATGTTAATTTTCCTTCTTTTAGAATTTCTATCCCGGATAGAGAATAACCTGTCGCTCCTAATTCCATAAACCATGCGCGACGAATAAAAGCGTATCCGTTCGGATAAGCAGGTAATGCAGGAGGCCTCAGCGTAGCTCTTAAACGAATGATATCGTTTTGGTGTGCAATTGTTTTGAGACTATTAACGCGTATTCTGACTTTTTGAAGCTTTATTGGGAGCTTATTCGTTTTTAAGTCTGTTAATGTCAGACGTTGAGCAGAAGAGAAAAATTCATTTTTTTCAACTCGTCCTTCAATCGTGACATTATAGTATATTTTGTCTAAGACAGGCGCTTGAACTAAATGAGCTCGAACTTGAATACGTGCAAAACCTAAAGCGGTAAAGAACAAAAATAAAGCCAGATAAAACAGAGGAAGCTTTTTCTTAGAGAAGAAGAGTAGTATTCCTGTTAAAGTAGGTAAAATAAAACTCCAATAAAAAGATGGTTCTGTCGGCAACAAAAAATAAAGAACTATTCCGGCACCAAAAGCAACAGGTAGCCATAAAAGCCATCTATCATGCTCTTCCATGAAAATTGTTTTGATTTTATTTATCAATTTCATTACTTTTATTCTTTTCTTCTTTTCTTTTTGTCCGGGAAATGATATACCACAAAAGATAAAAAGGTCTACATAAAATCGTAGGTGTTATATGGAAATATTTCAAACTTTTGTCCTGGCTCTTGTTCAAAGCATTACAGAGTTTTTGCCGGTCAGCTCGTCAGCTCATTTAATTTTGGTGCCATATTTTACAGGTTGGGATGATCAGGGCATTGCAATGGATATTGGGATGCATGTCGGTACTTTATTTGCTGTAGTAGTCTATTTTTGGCCTTCTTTTTGGAATATTTTGACAGGCTTTTATAAAAAAGGTTCATCTCAACATTTGTTTTTGTGCCTAGTCGTCGGAACAATTCCCGCATTGATTGTCGGTTTTCTATTAGAAAAGTGGGTTGAAACAACTTTGCGTAGCCCGTTTATTATAGCTTTTACACTTATATTTTTTGGAGTTGTTTTATATTGGGCGGATAAAAAAAGTCAAAAAAAGAAAACAATCGACGGAATAAGTCTAAAAGATGCTTTTTATGTTGGATGTGCACAATGTTTAGCTTTGATTCCTGGAACAAGCCGCTCAGGTATTACAATGATAGCGGCTCGTGTACGTGGAATGAAGCGTCCAGATGCAGCTCAGTTTTCTATGATGCTTTCTGTCCCAGTTATAGCTGCCGCGGCGATTTGGCATATAGGAGGTTTGTGGTTGGCACATGATTTAAGTGTTTTAAACCAGTCTTTTTGGTTGGGAATTATATTTTCTTTTGTTGGTGGCTTAACGGCTGTTTGGTTTTTAATGAAATGGGTTAAAACTAAATCTTTTTTTATTTTTGCCGCATATAGAATTTTATTAGGTTTTTATTTATTGTGGTTTCTCTGTTAAGGCTAAAATTTAGCAAGGTTTTTGTCATAAAAAAGTTAAAATTTCCCTTTTTTTATTCCAAAAAATGAGTTATATCTAAAGAATAGTTATCGTGTTTACTAAAAAGTAAGGTAGGTCGCCTATGTCTGATGTTGTTGTTGAACCGATTAATGAGTATGAGATTCTTTTAAATGAAGAGGACGAGATTTTAATTGCCATTCGCGCTCGTTTAGGCGGCGTGAATAATCCTCAAATAATTTATGATGGGAAAGATAAAGTTGTTTTATATCGAAATGAGGGACAAACTATTTATTTGAGTGAGATACCTGATGAAGTGCGTTCTTCTTTAATAAAGTTGCAAAAATTGCTTATGGTTGAGATACATGATGATGCCATTGTTCGGGAGTATATGGTTCCTGTAAAACATGTTACGAAAATTCCGGCTCCTGCTGTTTAAGTTTAAGTAAAAAGAGTCTTTTTAGATTTTATTTTTAAAATATAATAGGTTAAAGAAGAAGTAAATTGCAAAGAAAAGGCAATTCTGGCCGCAGCATGATAGAGATGCTGGGGGTGCTGGTTATTGTAGGTGTATTGAGCATAGCGGCATTATTTGGATTTACCTATGCGATGAACAAGTATAAAGCGAACGAGACAATTCATGATGTGATGTTACGTGCCTCGAATGTCCCGATGATAGATGAGTATTATCAGATACGACCGACAAATTATGCATTTAAATTTCCGGATTTACAGGATGAGTTATCGTCTATGGGTTATACGATGAAGACATTAAA